>CANQBB010000005.1 GCA_947588905.1 uncultured Clostridia bacterium | reverse complement strand
TGGTTATTATTTATAGATTATTCACGAAAGGAGCTAATAAAAATGGCGGAGGAAAAGAATGAAATGATAAAGGAAGCAAAGGAAGAATATGAATATTTAACAGGAGAAGAAGATTTACAAAGAATAGCTTTCTTAAAAAGAAAATTTGAACTTGATTATAATACAGGAATGGAAGATGCAGAAGAAAGAGGAATGGAAAAAGGTATAAAAGAAGGTGAAAAAGCACAAGCAATGAAAATAGCTAAAAAAATGATAGAAATGAAACTTGATGTAAAAATAATATCGGAAGCAACTGGACTTTCAATAGAAGAAATAAAAAAATTAAAATAAATAAACGGAGTGAAAATAATGGATAAAGAGATGTTAACACAAGCTATAGAGGCAATTTTATTTGCAAGTGGTAGACCTGTGAGTGTGAAAGTTTTAAGTGAAATATTAGAAAGTGAAAAAAACAATGTGCTTGAGGCATTACAAAATCTAGAAATAAAATTGGCTGAGAGAAATAGTGGAATTCAGTTAATTAAAATAAATGATACATATCAGCTTGCAACACTTGAAATATTTTATGATTATATATGTAAACTATTAGATAATAGACCAAAGCCAAATCTTTCTCAAGCTGCATTAGAAGTGCTTGCTATTGTAGCATATAATCCAAGAGTTACTAGAGCTGAAATGGAAAAAATTAGAGGAGTTTCATCAGATAGTGCAATGAATAAACTTCTTGAATATAATTTGATAGAGGAAGCTGGAAAGTTAGATGCTCCAGGAAGGCCTATGACATATCAAACAACAGATGATTTTTTAAGAATGTTTGGATATTCTTCTTTAAAAGATTTACCAGAACTTCCAAAATTGAAAGTCGAGTCTGACCAAATTACAATTGAAGATATGGAAGAAGAAAATGAACCTATATCTGATGAAGAAATAGATAAAGTAAAAGAAAGTATTGAAGAATAATATAAAAAAGGGTGTTTTTATGAATAATAAATCAGAAATACTGGCAGAAATATTGATTATAGTAAGTTCTATATTTGTTTCTTTTATAATTATATGTATTTATATTTTTGTAACAAATTATGACATAACATATGATTGCGTGGGCGTGGAAATATCGGACTTTTTAGCAGTTGAATTATTTAACAATCAGTTTTATAAGTATGCAGAAGATGGTGCTGTAGTTAAAGGAACAAAAGTAAAAGAATTACTTGTTGATTTTATTGATGGTGAAATAAATGCGGGAAAGCTTTTTATATATCTTCCTATAGAAGTTACAAATAATGTAAGTGGCGATATTGTTGACGAAAATAATTATCAAATATCTTATGGTTATGAAGACTATGGATGGATTTATGGTAAACATAAACAGTAAATGGAGGTAAAAATGGATAAAAAGAATATAAATCGTATCTCAATTTTATGTAGATGCATAAGTTTAATTTTGCCTTTAATAATTTTATTGGGTAGCATTATAGTTTCTTACTTTTCTATTGCTTATAATGACGATGTATACATTAAATATTTTTATATGTTTTTAAATACAGAATGTATTTATTTACTTTTCGCAATAATACTTTATATCAATAGTAAAAATAAAACTATAAAGAAAATATCCAAAATATTTGTGATAATTGCATGTTGTATAGTTGGTGTACAAGTTTTTACTATTGGAAAATTTAAAACAGATAATGATATTATTGTAGATCGAATATTACATGCTGGATCTATAGATAATACCTATTTTAAAGTGAACGGACATGACTTAAAGAAAATAATAAATAAAGTTAATAAGATGGGAAAAGGAGACCTTATTTTATCAAATGAGAATATAGAAGAAGATTCATATTATGATTTTTATATGAAAGCTCCATTTATAAATAAAGTAATAATAGAAGAGGCTAAATCTGATGAGCAAAATATTGGACAATATGATAAAATTGAAGAATAATTTTTACTTATTTTATCTAAAAACTGTTTTTAATGAGATAAATATAGAGGAGTGATATAGGTGGAATTTTTTATTGGAGATTTAACTTCATTTATACTTTTAAATATACTTTTTACAGGTGGCATGTTATTATCAATGATATTATATTTATTAGTATTTATTTTTATTCCCTTAAGCATAGTGAAATATAATTATCAAAAGAAAATTAATGATTTATTGAATCATAAGATTACATATAAGGAAATACGAAAAAATAATAAATTTAAAAATCTTGAATGGATAAATATTTTAAAATATATTGTTATAATTGCAATATTTATATGTGAAATAGTAGCATATATAAAAAGAGGAGATTCAGTATTACCAATTTTTCTTGAAGCAGTTCCAATATTATTAACAGTAGCAATTATATTGCAATTTTTAATAGAAATATTTACTTATAAAAGGTATTATAAAGAAATAACAAAAAATTCAAATCAAACCTCGACAGAAAAATATGAATAATAAAAATAAAACAATATAGTGAATTATAATTTTTGGGGGAATATATGAAATTAGTATATGGTAGAGCTGGAACGGGAAAAAGCTTTTATTGTATGAATGAAATAAAAAATTATATTGAAAATAATTCTAATAAAATTCTTATATATATAGTTCCAGAGCAATATTCACTTTCTGCTGAATTTGAACTTTCTAAAATGTTAAATAAAAATGGCACTATAAATATACAAGTACTAAGTTTTAAGAGGCTTGCTTATCGTGTTTTTAATGAACTTGGATATACTAAAAACACTTTTAGCAAATCCTCTAAAAGTATGCTTATTTATCATATTATGCTTAAGGAAGAAAAAAATTTGATGCTTCTTAAGGGTGTTGAAAAGAATAGAGGTCTAACAGATACAGTAGTAGAAATGATTTCGGAATTTAAAAGATATAATGTTACAGTAGACCTTTTAAAAAATATAAAAACAGATAATGAATATTTAAAAATGAAGTTACATGATTTAGCTTTAATTTATGAAAAATTTGAAGAAAGAGTTTCTAAAAATTATATAGATGAAGATAGCAGACTAACTATGCTTACATCTCTAATTTCAAAATCAAACATGTTAAAAAATGCTGTTGTATGGATTGATGAATTTGATAATTTCACACTTCAAGAACTTGAGATAATTAAAGAATTAGAAAAGGCTTCTAATGTTACAGTTACACTTACATTAGATAAAGATAGTGAATTATTTGCATTAAATCAAAAAGTTTTTAATAGATTAAGTGATATTGGAGCTAGTGAATATGTTCGTCTAGAAATAGAACACAGATATGCAAATAATGAGCTTAAGCATTTTGAAGAAAATATATTTAAATATCCATATATAAAGTGTAATGATAACACTACTAATATTCATGTTAATATTGATTCATCATTATATTCGGAAATTGATAATATTGCAAAAATAATTTCTAAAAAAGTTAGAGAAGAAAATTTAAGATATGAAAATATTGCAATTTTAACTAGAAATATAAATTCATATAAAACGATATTTAGTCGTGTATTTAATGATTATAATATTCCATATTTTTTTGATGATAAAAAAGAATTATCTATGCAACCTTTACTTACACTTGTTTCTTCTTTGTTTGATATTATCTCAAAAAACTTTAGATATGAAAATGTTTTTAATTATTTAAAAACTGGATTTACTAATATTCAAGATATAAATGATATTGATATCTTGGAAAATTATGTTTTGAAATATGGAATTAGAGGCAGTAAATGGCTTGAAGAGTGGACATATCCAGATGATAATTTAGAAAAAATAAATTTGATTAGAGAAAAAGTTGTTACTCCTATAATTAACTTAAAAGAAGACTTGTCAAATAAAAAAAAGGCTAAAGATATTTCTAATAAGTTATATAATTTTTTATTAGAAATAGGTGTTTATGAAACGTTGCAAAATAAAATCAATTTAATGATTGCAAAAGATGATGTTTCAAGTCTAGAATTAGAAAATGCAAATGTATATATACAAGTGTGGAATATATTTGTAAGTTTGCTTGATGAACTGGTTGATTCATTAGGTAATGAAGTTATGTCTTTTGATACTTATAAAAATGTTTTAACAGAAGGAATATCTACACATCAAATTGGAATATTACCAACAAGCAATGATTTGGTTTTAATTGGAGATATTTCTAGAACAAGAAATTCAAATGTAAAAGTATTATTTGTTATTGGAGTAAATGATGGTGTTTTTCCAATGCCATTTTCTAGTGAAGGTTTTATAAATGATAATGAAAGAGATTTATTACTTGAACAAGGAATTGAATTGGCTAAGAATACAAAGCTTTTATTACTTGAAGAAAATTTTAATATATATAAGGCCTTAACAACTCCATCTGATGAGTTATATATTTCTTATCCAATTGCTGATCAAAGCGGCAATGCACTTAGACCATCATCAATTATAAATCAAATAAAAAATATTTTTCCTAATATAGATATAAAAAGCAATATATTAAATAAGAATGAAGATATATATACATCAGATTCAACATTTAGTCCAATGCTTAGTAATATTAGAAATTATTATGACGGAAAAGAAATTGAAGATAAATGGGAAAATGCTTATTTGTGGTATTTAAATAATCAAAAAGATAGACTTTTAAAAGCACAAAATGGTTTAGATTATAAAAATACTATCGAATATTTAGATAATAATCATTCTAAAAAATTATATGGTTCGGAAATTTATACAAGTGTTTCGAGACTTGAAACTTATACTAATTGTCCATTTTCTTTTTTCTTGAGATATGGATTAAAAATAAAAGATAGGAAAGTATTTAGACTTGATACACCAGATATTGGAATATTTTTACATGATATTATAGATAAATTCTCGGAATATATAATGGAAAATAATATTTCAATTAGAGAAATTGAAAAAGATGAAGCAGATAAAATTGTTTTGAAATTAGTAAATGATTCATTAAAAGATTTTAAATATAATATTTTTACAAGTTCAGCTCAAATGAAAAAATTATCTTTAAAATTACAACGTGTAATTAAAAGAATTATTTGGATAATAGTTAATCATATTAAAAATGGAGAATTTGAAATTAGTGGTAGTGAAGTTGAATTTGGAAAAAATAAGAAATTGGGAGCGGTTACTATTGAACTTTCTGACGGTAGTAAATTAGTTCTTAATGGAAAAATAGATAGAATAGATATTGCAAAAAATGGAGACAATAAATATATAAGAATTATTGATTATAAATCATATAATAAAGAATTAAAATTATCAGATATATATTATGGATTACAACTTCAACTTTTAGTATATCTTGATGCTGCTATGGAAGAAGAGCTTATTCCTGGAGGTATGCTATATTTAAAATTAGATGATCCTATTGTAAAAACTAAGAAGCAAGTACCTATAAATGAAGTAGAAGATGAAATAAATAAAAGACTTCGTATGAAAGGTGTTATCTTATCAGATGCAAGGCTTTTAAAAGCAATGGATTCAAATATGGTAAATGAATCAAGTGTATTAGAATTATCAATAAAAAAAGATGGAACATATTCTTCAAAAGTTCCTGCTGCAACTAAGGAACAATTTAATGATTTGAGAAGACATATGAAAAACATTTTAAAACAAATGGGTGATGAAATTCTATCTGGTAATATAAAAAATGAACCTGTTAAAAAGAAAGGTCATACACCTTGTGAATATTGTGATTATAAACTTATATGTAGATTTGACAAAGAACTTGGTAATAAATTTAGACTTATAAATGAATTAAAAAATGAAGAAGTGTTTGATAAGATAAAAGAAGATTAAATTATTTGTAGAAAGGATTGTTGTATTTAATGAATAAATTAAAAGGTGCCTTGACATCTAAAAATATTGGTGCAGGATACTTATATTTTTATGTACATTTTATTTGTGAAATAGTTTGTTTTTATATGCTTGAAGAATTATTAGGTGACAGCATTTTCTTGTGGTTTTGTCCACTTATTTATGATGCACTTGCTTTTGTGCCTCAAGGTATAATTGGATATATAAGTGATAAGTTCCCTAAGGTTAATATGGGAATTATTGGAATAGTTTTTTTATGTTTAGCTCTTATAATTGATAAACTCATAATATTACCTTCTATTGCTTTCTTAAAATATTTACCAATAATTATTGTTGCAATAGGAAATGCTTTCATTCATGTAAATGGTGCAGAAGTAACTTTAAGAGCATCAAATGGAAAGTTAGCTCATAGTGCTATTTTTGTTGCAGGAGGTTCTTTTGGTGTTATTTCTGGCAAATTACTTTCTACGTTTAACATTCCATATTACATAATTTTAATACTTGCTTTAACTGCTATACCATTTATCCTTTTAGCTGAATTTTATAGAAGAGATGCAGATAAAAATGATTTACCTTGTAAAAATTTTAATTATGCAAATCCCAAATTAAGTGCAGGATTAGTTATAGCACTTGCGGTTTTAGTTGTTTTTGTCAGAAGTTATATGGGATATGCTTTGCCAACATCTTGGAATAAGACTTTAATTCAAAGTGTTATCTTATATGTAACAATGGGTGTTGGAAAAGCGTTAGGAGGAATTCTTTCAGATGCCTATGGTATAAGAAAAGTTGCTACACTTAGTACATTATGCTCGTTACCATTTTTACTTTTTGGAGATAATTTAATGATCATTTCTATTATAGGAATTATGCTATTTAGTATGACTATGGCTATTACTTTAGGAATAATTGCATCAAAATTAAAAAGCACACCAGGATTAGCTTTTGGTTTTACAACTATTGGTCTATTCTTAGGATTTTCACCAATTTTCTTTTTCAAAATATCATTTGGTATTGTAAATAATATAATTATATCTGTTTTAACTTTTGTATGCTGGATAATTCTATTAAAAATATTGAAAAGTAGAGGTGAAGATAATGAATGTAATTAAATTTGTATATCCAGATTTAAGTAAAATAATTATTCCTTTTACTATATTTACAGTTTCAATATTAGTTATGATTTTAATTGTTATTTTCTTTGCTAAAAAAGAATTGAAAAAATAGGGGGAATTCTATATGAAAAAAATATTTGACAAATTATTTGCGATATCTTTTGTAATTTGTATGATTTTATTAGAAAGTATTGTTTTTGCCGATGGAGCACCAGATTACAATAAGAATTTATATACTGTGGTTGTAAGTAATCATAATGGTGGAACTTTATACTATTATGGTTGGAGTAATGAAGAACATGCACTTACAAATTATAAATCAGAAATAGTTCCTTATGGTACAATATTTGTTGTGGAAGAGGAAACTAAAATAGATGGGATTACATATTTAGTTGTATCAATAGACGATTATGATGTGGCTGAACGAAAGTACATATCTTCAGCAGATGTTGAAATATATGGAGAAACTGTTACACCTGCCGATTTACGGACTAAAAGAAGAAAATAAAGATACACGAAAAAGATATGTATGTTTAGATAATTGTTATATGTATGTATCTCCTGGAGAGCATAATAAATTAGCATATCCAACAGAAATTCCAATTGGTACAGTTTTAGAATGTAAATATAGTTATAAGTATTTTACATATACAAGTTATAATGGAGTAAGTGGTTGGATAATTGATATTGCAATGATGACTGGTTGGGAACAGTATGCTAAAGTTGCTCGCGAATCAGAAGCCAATATAATTACTACTAATAATACAATTCTATATAGTCAACCACTAAATGAAAAAAATTATGAAACATCTATAACGATTCCTCAAAACACAGAATTTCATGTGTCATATATGTATGAATATGGAAATTACGGTTATGAAGGATTCTTTATGGTAGAATATAATAATCAAACAGGTTGGATAAATGTTGAAGATTGTGCCACTGAGGTTGAAGAAAAATACACTTTTAATAAAACAGTAAAATTCTCTGAAGATATAATAGTAGACGGAAATGTAGTAATAAAGAAAGGAGAAACAGTTAATTTAACATCAAAATATGTTACAACAGGTTTTTATGGTCAAATTGACGATGTATATTATTTTAGATATAAAAATTATAACTTTTGGAGTTGGGATTTAGGAATATATTATCCTGAAGAGACTTATATAATTTTATTTAAAGGTTATAAAGATTTACCTATTAATAAAAAATTAAAAGTTAAATACTGTATAGGTCTTTTTTCTGATGATTATTCTAATTATTTAACTTCTGCTTATTATATTGAATATAATAATAAGATTTATGTTTTGAGATATGACAATAGAATATGGCAAAGTGATTTTACTGGTATGGTAATAAACGAAATGAAATATGATGTTCTTAAAGTTAATGAAAATTTTGATCTGATAAAATCGCCTTTTGATAATACTGTAATAACGAATTTAAATTCTGGAGATATAATTTGTCAATATGAAACTACCTTATATGATAAAGATAAGGAATATGGAAACTATTCTTTTTATTGTTGTATAACTCAAGACGGAACTTTAGGATATGTTAAAAATGAAAATAAAAAAACTACAACTGTAGCTTATGATGTTTCAAAAGAAGAATTGTCAAAATATTTTACAATTAACGAAAAAAATGAAATAGTATTTTTAAATAATAATTCATCGGGAGAATATGCCGAACTATTGAAGTATGATTTATCTGGAGATTATATAGTTCAAAAAAATATAACTATGTATGCTAATTTTTTTGAAGAAAAAGATAGAGAGAAAGTAGAAGTACCAGTAAATTCAGAAATATCTATGTTAGGAACAGCTGCAATAATGGTCGATGAAGAAAATAAAGGACCATATTATTATATTTCATATGAAGACAAAAATGGATATGCCATAATAGAAAGTGGTGATATAGAAAAGAAGATAGAAGAATCAAGTGGAGATAAAATAAGTAGTGGCGAAGATGATTTAAACATATATGAAATTCAAGATAAAAAGAAGGAAGCTTCGCTAACAACGATTTGTATATTATGCATATGTGGTGCGATAATAATAGCAATAACAACAATTGTTACCATTAAGTTGATAAATAAAAAATCTCAAAATAATAATGATGAGGATAATAAAGATAAGAAGGACGAATAATATGTTTTTACCATATACTATGATTATATGTCTATTAATTACAATATTTATAGAATTTATAGTAGCTTTAATATTAAAGATATTTAATAAAAAAGATTTAATTAATGTAATATTAGTTAATATACTAACTAATCCCTTACTAGTTTCTTTACTATATTTAATATTTTTGAAATTAGGAGCAAATGCAAAAATTATATTTGAAATTATAATGGAAATTATAGTTTTGTTTGTTGAAGGAACAATATATAGTAAATATTTTAAATATAAAAAAATTAATCCTTATTTGGTATCTCTAATTTTAAATGCGAGTTCTTACTTTATTGGAGGAATAATAATTGATAAAATACTTAACTATTTATACAATGTAGCATAATAATTATATGTATATTTAAACTAGTAATAATAAGAGGTGAAATGTTATGAATTTAAAAGAAACTGTTAAACAAGCAATATTGCATTTAGAAAAATATAGAGATGATATGAATGGATTAGATTCACAAACTGTTGAAATGTTGATGAAAGAATATAAAGAACAATTAGAAGAACTTCTTTCTGATAAAGGATTTCAAGATAATATAATTTCTAGAATAACTGATGCAATTGATTTAGAAGTAGATGAACTTAAAAAGTCATATACTCGAGATACAAAAAGAGATGATGTATTTGAAGAATATGAAAGTGATGCATCAAAAGTTATAGATGATTCTAAAGATGAAGAAGACAATAAAAAATTAGTTTCAAATTTTGTTTCTGAAATTTATAATAATGTTTCAGAAGAAACTAAATTAACATATAAAGATATGGAATATATAATTAAAGAAGCTTTAAATCTTTCTAATAGTACTGTAGTAAGATATATAAGTAAAATGTATGAGCGGTATTCTTTCTGATAAAGATTTTGATGAAATAATCGATGAATTAAGTGAAATGTCAAAAAATATTTCTAATAAGCATACTAAACAATTTGCTGATAAATTAGATGATATAGATTTGGATGCAAAACGAAGTTTGGAGGAATTAGATTTTGATAAAACAAAAGACTCAATAGAAGAAGTACATAAATATAATGTAGATTATACTCCAGAACAAATAATTGAATTAACAGGAATAGATATTGATGATGTTCTGGATAGATATTCTAAGAATGAATTTAAAGTTTTTCCTTCTACTATAGAACAATTAAAAGGCATGAAATTTGTAACGATAAGACCTATTACTTATTCATCAGAAATTGGTGTAGGTACTGAATCTGGAATTTTTATTTCTGCTAGTGTCTTAGATAAGGCTAAAGACAATATAAAAGAAGGCAAAGAAGCATTTGAATATGGAGAAGTGGATTTAATTAAAGGTAAAAATGAATTTAGGATTGTTACACCTGAAGAAAAAGAGTTGCTTGGTAAAGTAGAAAAGGAAAAAGACGACTCAAAATCTAAGATTGATAAAGAAAAACTTAATGTAAAAGAAAAAAATGAGTATAAAGATTTTTTATGATTAAATCTTAAGGAGGGACATACTCAATGGAATGGACAAAGGAGCAAAAGCAAGCTATTGAAACTAAAAATTGTAAATTACTTGTTGCTGCTGGTGCTGGTAGTGGTAAAACAGCAGTTCTAGTTGAAAGAATTATAAATAAAGTTGTTAATGATAATATTGATATAGATAAGCTATTAGTTGTTACTTTTACTAATGCAGCGGCAAGTGAAATGCGTGAACGTATTGCAGATGCTCTTTATAATCATACCCCTGTACTTAACAAGCAAATATTATTACTGAACAAAGCAAATATTATGACTATTGATGCATTTTGCAATAAAGTTATAAAAGATAATTTCTTTAATATTGATTTAGATCCTAATTTTTCTATTGCAGAAACTACTGAGAATGAACTAATGAAAATCGAAGCTTTAGATGAAGTTATGGAAGAACTTTATGAAGAAAATAATGAAATAGTAGATATATTTAGTGATAACAAATCAGATGAAGGCTTTAGAAATATAATACTTGATATTCATAATTTTATACAAAGTAGTCCATTCCCATATGAATGGCTAAAAGATAAATGTGAAATGTATAATACTAATGAAACTGACTTTGGAAAAACCGTATGGGGAAAAGAACTTATAAAATATGCAAGAAATGAAATTGCGGGTTGTCTAGAAGAACTTGAAACTATTGCAGATGATTTGCAAAATAATATTGAAGCTCAAAATTATTTACTAACAATTCAAGATGATATTTTGATATTGAAATCTTTAAGAATAAATAATGTTTCATGGGATGATTTTTATGAATGCATTTCAAAGATAAAATTTTCAACATTGAAAAGAGCTCCTAAATTAGATGAAGAAACTGCTGAAGAAGTTAAATCTATTAGAAATAAAATGAAAGATAAAATTCAAAAATTTTTACGAGATGAAATTTTTATATCTTCATCCGAAGAAATATTTGATGATATTCATAAAATATATTCTAATTTAAAAAGTATATCTGATGTTGTTATTAGATTTGATAAAAAATTCAAAGAAAAAAAACGTGCTAAGAACTTAATTGATTTTAGCGATATGGAACATATATGTTTAGAGCTTTTAAGTAATAATGAAAATGTTGCTGATATGTATAAAAATCAATTTGATGAAATTCTTGTTGATGAGTATCAAGATAGTAATTTAATTCAAGAGTATATTTTAAATAAAATTTCTAAAGGTAATATTTTTATGGTTGGTGATGTAAAGCAAAGTATTTATAGATTTAGACAAGCACGTCCAGATTTATTTTTAGAAAAATATAATTCATATACAATGGCAGATGATGATGTATTAAGTGAAGGTAAAAAAATACTATTATTTAAGAATTTTAGAAGTAATGAAAATATTATCAATCAATGTAATTTTATTTTTAAAAATACAATGTCAAAAGATGTTGGTGAAATTGATTATAATGAAGATGAATATTTAAAATTTGGAGCAGATTACTATTTGACAAAAGGAGATAATGCTGAATTACATATAATAGACAAAGGTCTAGATGAAGAAGAAATAGATGATGATATTGAAACTAAATCTATTCTTGAAGCAAGAGTTGTTGCAAATAGAATAGAAGAATTAGTTAATAGTTTTGAAGTATATGATAAGAAAACAAAACAAATGAGAAAAGCTGATTATAAAGATATTGCAATTTTACTTAGAGCTACTAAAAATTATGCAGAAAGTTTTGTAACAGAATTATCTAATAGAAACATTCCTGTTTTTGCAGATGTAAATACAGGTTTCTTTGATAAAATGGAAATACAAATAATAATGTCGCTTCTAAAAATAATTGATAATCCTTATCAAGATATTCCACTTATTGCTGTATTAAGATCTAATATTGGAAATTTTGATGTTAATGAGTTAACTGATATTAGACTTATAGATAAAAATTGTAGCTTTTTTGAGGCTATGCAAAAAATGGCTGGTCAAGGAAATATTAAAGTTTTAGAATTTTTAGATAAATTAAGTGAATGGAGAGAAAAGTCTAAGTATTTAAAACTTGAAGAACTTTTATGGCTTATTTATAAAGAAACAGGATATTATGACTATATTTCTCTTATGCCTAATGGAAATATTAGAAAAGCAAATTTAGATATGCTATTAAATAGAGCAGAAAAATATGATAATACAAGTTATAGAGGTTTATTTAATTTTATAAATTTTATAGATAATATTAAAGAAACTTCTGGTGATACTTTAGCTAGTAAATCTTTAGGTGATACTGATAATGTTGTAAGAATAATGAGTATCCATAAAAGTAAAGGATTGGAATTTCCAATTGTTTTTCTTAGTGGAACATCTAAAAAATTTAATAAAAGAGATGAGAACAATAAAATTATTATGCATCAAGATTTAGGCTTTGGAGTTGATGTCATAGATATTGAAAATAGATATTTATATGAAAGTATTCCAAAACTTGCAATTAAGCAGAAAAAACATGAAGAAGCATTATCAGAAGAAATGAGAATATTGTATGTTGCTTTGACAAGAGCTAGGGAAAAATTAATTATAACAGCTTTGGAAAATAATATTGATAAGAAAATTGATAACTGGAGTAAAAAACAAACTCCTTATATTATAAGCACAGCAAAATCTTTTGCAGATTGGATTTGTGGCAAAGTCTTAAGCACAAAAAATGATTGGAATATATATAAGTGGGCTTATAAAGATGTTTTAAATCTAGACAAATGTATAGACAATGATAAATTCAATAGACTAGTAAAGAATATTGAAAATTGTTTTCATATGACAGATGAATATGAAAATATAAATAAAAAATTTTTATGGAAATATCCTTATCAAGCATCAACGACTTTACCTGCAAAGATTACTGTAACAGAATTAAAACGATTAGGTGACGAACCATCAAATGAAGAATTATTAGAAAAAAAATTGAAAAATATAGAACTTATAGAAAAACCTTTATTTATTGAAAATAATTCATTAGGTGGAGCAAAGTTTGGTACATTTCTTCATAACACAATGCAACGTATTGATTTTAAAAATCCAAATATTGAAGAGATTATTGAAAGTGCAGATGAAGAATATAAATCAAGATTAAAAAAATATTTAGAACAGTTTTTGAAGACAAATTTATATGAACATATAAAAAATGCCAAAAATATTTGGAGAGAAATGCCTTTTAATTTATCTTTAAGATTAAAAGATATATATAATGTTGAAGATTTAAGTAAAGATGATGAAATATTAGTTCAAGGTGTAATTGATTTGTACTTTGAAGAAGATGATGGATTAGTACTTGTTGATTATAAAACAGATAATTTAAATTCAAAAGAAGAGTTTTTGAATAGATACAAGATTCAATTAGATTACTATAAAAAAGCACTTGAAGAATTAACAAATAAGAAAGTTAAGAAAGTTATAATATATTCATTTAAGTTGAATGAAGAAATAGTGGTTTGAATATAAGGAGAGAAAATTATGAAGAAAAAAAATATTTTACTAGTGATTTTAGTTATAGCTATTATTGGAATTGGCTTAAATCCAGTAAATATTGGTGATGGGATTGTATTAGTAGGTTTAGCTGGAATTGTTTTAACTGTTTTAATTGCTTTAATTACTATTAGTAATAGAATTTCTATTCATTCTAGTAAAAATTTTAAAAATTTAATAAGAACTATAAATATAATTGATACATCTAAAGATGAGATTCCCAAAAGTTATATCAAAAAGTGGAAGTATGATGAAATAGAAAGTGAAAATCCTGTACAAGCATGGTTAGTAAAAAATGAGGAAAGTAAGGAAATGTATGATTTATATTTAGGTGCAAAAGATGGCATTAGACTTACCAGTGCAAAAAATTTGTTTAATAATTTTATTAAATGTGAAGAAATAGTTGGATTAAATAAACTTGATACAAGTAATGTAACAAATATGAGGTCTATGTTTTCTTTTTGTGATAATTTAACAAGTCTAGATATAAGTAATTTTGATACAAGTAAAGTAACAGATATGGGATGGATGTTTTGGAGTTGTAAGAATTTAACAAGTTTAGACTTAAGTAATTTTGATACAAGTAATGTGACAGATATGAGGTCTATGTTTAATGGCTGTAAGAATTTAACAAGTTTAGATATAAGTAATTTTGACACAAGTAAAGTAACTGCTATGGATGGGATGTTTTGGTGTTGTGATAATTTAACAAGTCTAGATATAAGTAATTTTGATACAAGTAATGTTACAAGTATGAGGTCTATGTTTTTTGGTTGTAATAATTTAACAACTTTAGATATAAGTAATTTTGATACAAGTAATGTTACAAATATGGTGGAAATGTTTACTGGTTGTAATAATTTAAAAACTTTAAATCTAAGCAACTTTGATGTTTCTAATGTAACAGATATGAGCAGTATGTTTGCCGGTTGCGATAAATTAACTAATATTGATAAAACTAAATTTGATGCAAATGCTTTTTAATAATGTATATTTATATAACTTTGATTACATAATGTATATATTTGTGAATTTTATGAAAAAATAAAAATTATTTAAAAAAAGGTTTGCTATTTAAAATATATTGTAATATAATTGTAACAGAAACGTAATACATGCGTAATCAGAATGTAACAGAAAGTGAGTGATGCTGGTGTTCGGCTTTGGTCAATCAATAGGAATAGACCTTGGAACAGCGACAGTCCTTGTCTATGTTAAAGGTAAAGGAATTGTTCTTAGAGAACCATCAGTAGTTGCTATCAATAGAGACACAGGTGAAGCTTTATCAGTTGGAGAAGAAGCAAGAAGAATGTTAGGAAGAACTCCAGGTAACATAGTTGCAATAAGACCTTTAAAAGATGGAGTTATTTCAGATTATTCAGTTACAGAAAAAATGCTTAAATACTTTATACGCAAAGTTTGTGGAAAATTTATTTTTGCACCTACAATTATGGTTTGTGTTCCATCAGGTGTTACAGAAGTAGAAAAGAAAGCTGTTGTTGATGCGGCTTCACAAGCTGGTGCAAGAAAAGTATATTTAATTGAGGAACCTATTGCAGCTGCTATTGGGGCAGGTTTAGATATATCTAAAGCTTGTGGTAGTATGGTTGTTGATATGGGTGGTGGAACGACAGATATAGCAATTATTTCACTTGGTGGTGCTGTTGTTAGTACATCTATTAAAGTGGCTGGAAACAAATTCGATGAATATATTATAAAATATATTAAGAAAAGATATAATGTAATAATTGGTGATAGAACAGCTGAAGATTTAAAAATCAATATTGGTTGTGTATATCCAAGAATGCAAAAATTAGAAATGGAAATTAGAGGTAGACACTTAGGTAGTGGACTACCAGTAAATTTAGTTGTTAGTTCAGATGATATGTTAAAAGCATTAGAAGAACCAGCGGCCCAAGTTGTTGAAGCAGTATTATCTGTTTTAGAAAAAACTCCTCCTGAATTATCTTCAGATATTAGTGATAGAGGTATATATATGACTGGCGGAGGTTGTTTGGTTCATGGTTTTGATAAATTACTTCAAGAGAAGACAGGAATAAATGTTATGATTGCAGAAGAATCTGTATCATGTGTAGCGATAGGTACGGGCAAAGCTTTAAATGATCCAGAAATGCTTAGAAAACTTGATGCTAAAGCTAGAGTACCTAAATATTAGTTTTGTTTATAATATAAATCCTCGTTTATATATAAAAAACAAAAATCGATAGGAAATAAAACCTATCGATTTTTGCTTTTATCATTTTTCTTATTCTTTTATTTTATATCCAATTTCTGTTACTGTACCTGCACCTATAGTCAATAATAAATCATTTTCTTTTAAATTATCAGATAAATATTTTTCAACTTCATCTAGTGAAGAAATATATATACAATTACCATATTTTTTATTTATTTCATCTGCTAACATTTTAGATGAAATAGTTCCATCATCTTTTTCTCTTGCAGCATATATATCTGTTAAAATTAAATTGTTTGCATGTGTGAATGAATCAACAAATTCGTCAAATAATGCTTTTGTTCTAGAATAGGTGTGAGGTTGGAATACGACCCATAATTTATTATAATTCATTTTAGATGCTGCTTCTAATGTTGCTTTAATTTCAGTTGGATGATGTGCATAATCATCAAATATTTTTGCGCCGTTTTTATTTCCTACAAATTCAAAGCGTCTACTTGCACCAGTGTAGCCTTTTAATGCATTTTGAATATCAGAAATTTTTATTCCATGTGTTATAGAGCATGCAATAGTAGCTAATGCATTATATACATTGTGATATCCTGGTACACTTAAAGTTATTGTATGTGTTTCATTATTAAAGTGAACATCGAAGCTATAAAATGCATTTTCATTTATTTGTATATTATCTGCATAAAAATCAGCATTCTTATTATCTATGCCAATTGTAACTATTTTTCCTTTAGTGTTATTTACTATATCCATACAATTTTTATTATCAGAATTAACTATTAAAAATCCATCTTCAGGAACATAAGATATAAATTCAGAAAATGCTGATTTTATATCATCTATATCTTTATAATAATCAAGATGGTCTTCTTCAATATTTAATAGTACAACTGTCTGAGGATGAAACTTTAAAAAGCTTCTTACATATTCGCATGACTCAAGAACAAAATATGGTGATTTTCCAATTCTATAATTATTATTATCCATTTGTCTAATTTCAGAACCAACTTGAACAGTAGGATCTTTACCAGCTTCTATAAATGAAAGTGAAATCATAGAAGTAGTTGTTGTTTTTCCATGAGTACCACAAATTGATATAGTTTTATCATATATTTTTGTTATTTCTCCCAAAAAATCTGCTCTTTCTATAATTGGTATATTTAATTCCTTTGCATGTACTAATTCAGGATTGTCTAATTTAATGGCTGCTGTATATACTACAATACTTGAGCCTTCTACATTTTCTGGAAAATGTCCTATATATATTTTTATACCTTCTTTTTGAAGTTTTTCAACTGTATTAGAAGTTGTTATATTTGAACCAGTTACCATAAATCCCATATTTTTTAATATCATTGCTATTCCACTCATACTAGTTCCACCAATACCTACCATATGTATAGGCTTAGATTTATCTATATTATTTAATAACATAATTATTCCTCCAATCCTAAATATTATATCCAATTAGCATAATTTTTACAATAGTATATGTAAAAACATAGAGAAGTGTTACAAAAATAATAAATTTAACATAATTTTGAATAAAATATAAATTTTTTAATATATATTTTGAATAATCAATAAGAAAAAATTAAAAAGATGGCAGGAATTTGAAAATATGTGTAGTAATATAAATATAGTTGGCACAAGGTGTCGACTAAGTACTAGATATAGAAAGGACGTGCATTTTTAATGGAAATCACAGACGTAAGATTAAGAAAAGTAAATTCTGAAAACAGAATGAAAGCAGTTGCTTCAGTTACATTTGATAACCAATTTGTTGTTCATGACATCAAAGTTATCGAAAGTGCTGATGAAACATTCATCGCTATGCCAAGCAGAAGAACTCCAAAGGGAGAATTCAAAGACATAGCTCATCCAATCAATTCTGAAACAAGAGATATGATCCAAAAAGCAATTTTGGAAGCTTATGCTAACGCAGAAGATCCTGTTGCTGGACCAGTTGAAGAATAAAATTGAAATTTAAAAAAGTACTACTCATATGGGTAGTACTTTTTTTGCTTTACTATAAATTTGTATGGAAATAAAAGCATATCAATTATTATTAAATAAAATTTGCTGTATAAAAGATTTAATTTGACAATTTTACATAATTACGATAAAATACTTATTAGATTTTTGGGAGAATAATTATGAGAAAAAAGAGGATTTTAATGATTATTATAATTTGTTTATTGATTTTATTTTTTGTAATTAGATTATTTATTGATCATAATATATTGAAAGTTACTTCTTATACAATATCATCTAATAAAATACCAGAGAACTTTAATGGATTTAAGATAGTACAAATATCTGATTTGCATAATGAAAATTTAGAAAATAGAATTATGGATAAAGTTAACGCTGAAAATCCAGATATTGTTGTATTGACAGGAGATATGGTTAGTGCTAATCAGGTTAACTATTCAAATTTTTTAAATTTAGCTAAAACTTTAAGTACGAAATATAAAGTGTATTATATAAAAGGTAATCATGAAGGAGAATTAAGCAATAAAAATTATAAGGTAATAAAGGATGCATTAGAGTCATATGGTATTAAAATATTAAATAATGAGAAAATAGAACTTGAAAAAGATGGTAAATATATTAACTTATATGGAATGTGGGTAAATCAAAGATATTATTCAAGAGCTAATAAAGATAAAAATTATGTAGTTACAAAAGAAACTTTAGTAAAACTTTTAGGAGATATAGATGAAACAAAATATAACATTTTATTAATGCATACCCCTACATATTTTGATTCATATGAAGAATGGGGAGCTGATTTAGTTATTGCAGGGCATACTCATGGTGGACTTATACGTTTGCCATTTTTAGGAGGAGTTTTTTCTCCAGATAGAAAATTGTTTCCAAAGTATTGCTATGGTAAATATGAAAAAAATGATACTACAATGATAATAAGTAGTGGACTAAGTAAAGGAGAAACTGGTTTTAGACTTTTTAATAGACCAGAAATAGTTTCTATTACATTAAATAATTTGAAAGGAAATGAAAATGAATAAAAAAGTAGCATTTTACACATTACGGTTGTAAAGTTAATCAATATGAAACGAATTTAATGACACAATTATTTAAAGATGCAAATTATGATGTAGTTGAATTTGAAGATGTTGCAGATGTTTATGTTGTAAATACATGCACTGTAACTAATATGAGTGAAAGAAAATCAAGACAAATACTAAGAAGAGCAAAAGAAATAAATCCTAATAGTATTTTATGTGTTGTAGGATGTTATGTTCAAGTTGCAGAAAAAGAATTAGAAAAAATGCAAGAAATAGATATTTTACTTGGAACAAATGATAGAAAAAATATTGTTAAGTATGTAGAAAGTTTTAATAATGATAAAAAAGTTTTTGATGTTCAAGACATAATGAAAAAGCAAGAATATATTGAATGGGGAGGAGTTGCCCATACTAATAGAGAACGAGCTGAGGTTAAAATTCAAGATGGCTGTGATAGATTTTGCACATATTGCATTATTCCTTATGCAAGAGGACCTATTAGAAGTAGAAATATTGATGATATTTGCAAAGAAATAGAAATATTATCTAAAGATGGTATAAAAGAAGTTGTAATTACAGGTATTCATATATCTTCATATGGAAAAGACTTAAAAAATGGAATTTCTTTAATTGATGTTTTAGAAAAAATAAATCAAATTGAAGGCATTGAAAGAATTAGATTAGGTTCTTTAGAGCCTTTAATAATTACAGAAGATTTTGTTAATAGATTAAAAAATCTTAATAAAATTTGTAATCATTTTCATTTGTCATTACAAAGTGGATGTGATGAAACTCTTAATAGAATGAATAGAAGATATACAACAGATGAATTTAAAAAGATTGTGAAATTATTAAGAAATAATATAAAAGATGTTGCATTAACAACTGATATAATTGTCGGTTTTCCTCGGAGAAACAAAAGATGAATTTGATATTACATATAAATTTTTAAAAGAAATTGCTTTTTCTAAAATGCATATATTTAAATATTCACCAAGAAAAGGAACAAAAGCTGCATCTTTTCAAAATCAAATTGATGGAAAGACAAAGCAAGAAAGAAGTGAAATTTTAATACAGCTTTCTAATGAAAATGAAAAAACTTTTGCTCAAAAATATATTGAAAAGCCAATAGAAGTTTTATTTGAAAATAATAAAGAAGGACATACAACTAATTATATAAAGGTTATTGATAAAACTAAAAATCAAAAAGCAGGAAATATAGTTAAAGTTGTTCCAAAAGGTTATGAAAAAGATTATTTATTCTTTTAAATACAAAATCAAAAAAATAATTCCCCCGGATGATTGATTCATCAGGGGGAGTTTTTTTAAAGCATTTCAATTATGACCGGAATATTGTCTAGCCATCTTTGTGCTATTGCCTCTACAGAGGTGTCTATTGCTATTCTGGGAGAGAAGAATGTTTTTCCAGATTCTTCATCCCTACACTTGCCGATAGAAGGTTCAAGTATTTCATAGTTTCCAGTTGGATATGCCAGCTTTAAGGCATTTTTATAGGTAATATATGCAGCACCAACATATTTTTCAGAATAAAATGGAATAAGTTTAATGTCAGTATATAGGTAATCCGCATTTAAAAGTTCGATATTATTGAAATTAAAAAGCGAATTACTATGAACAACAGAGTGAATTCTTGAAACGGCAGGGCAGAGCAAATGATTATACTCGTTAAGTCGCTTATTGACAGGGGTGTTAATAAACTCATTTAGCTGTTTCTGAGAATTCTTAAGTCTTTCTTCAGCAGGTGTTTTCTTTTTTCTTGTAAATATTCCCATAATCAGCCTCCTTATGTAGGTCGTGCGATAGAGTGGAAAAAGCTAATAAAATATAAATATTTGATAATATATATTAAGCATGTGAGACATAAAAATGCCTACTACATGCAAAAATATTTCTTAAAGTAGTGCTTCACTCAAATATTTTGCATTTTCAGCCCAACGTTTGGCAGTGGAAACAAGCGAATACTCAGTGGCAAGGGCAGGGGACAAAACTTCAGAGCCATCACCAACCTTATAAGCCTGTCCAATTGCCAGATTTCCAAATTTTACATCTTCAAGCAACCATTCTCTTAACCGTTCACTCGGAATCCTGTAATCAGTAAATGAATATGTGTATTCTTTTTCTTTATCATAAAAAGAGTAGAATTTTTCGCTATCATCAAATGAAAGGACTTCAAGTTCTCCTGTCAAACCACTAATATACGGAATAAACTCACGTTCAAGATAGAAAAGTTCATTTTCCAAGATATCCCGATATTCATATTCAAACTGAGGGTTCATATCCAAAATTGATTTAATTTTCTTGAGACTTCTTGTAATGTCTCTTGCATAGTCTATAAAAGTCTTAAAACTTGTTTCATGTCCTGTCAAATGCGCGGCATCAATTTCCAAATACTTAGACTCTCTGGCACAGTAGGTAGCAAACGAATTAGGATTACTCATTCTGAAAATCCTCCTTATACAAATATTTTCCCTACAATATTATAACAATATATTTACATAATTTCAATAAAATTTACAAAAATATACCAATTTTATGTATTATATGTTATAATATCAATGTTAAAAACGAGAATAGGGGGATTTTTGATGGACTATAAAGATGTTTTAGCACAAAAAATTGGAAATATAGTTAATATAGATATAAATGAGATAAAAGAATATATTGAAATACCACCAAATTCTGAACTTGGAGATTATGCTTTTCCATGTTTTAAATTAGCTAAAGAGCTAAAAAAGTCTCCACAAATTATTGCAAGTGAAATAGGAAAAAAAATTAATATTAGTGATGATATTGAAAAAGTTGATGTAGTTGGTGGATATTTAAATTTTTATATAAATAAAAAGAATCTTGTTAAGAATACATTAGAATCAATTACAAACACATATGGACAAAGTAATATTGGAGAAGGAAAAACTGTTGTAATTGATTATTCTGCTCCTAATATTGCTAAGCCTTTTCATATAGGACATTTACGTTCAACAGTTATAGGTGGTGCTTTATATAAAATTTATAAAGCACTTGGATATAATGTAGTAGGTATCAATCATCTTGGCGATTGGGGAATGGGTGTAAGCAAAACTATTGCTGGTTATGAAATGTGGAAAGATGAATATGATTTTTCTGAAAATCCAATAAATTCTATTTTAAAAATATATGTCAGATTTAATAAATTGGAAAAAGAAGAGCCTGAAATAACTGATAAAGCAAGAAATGTTTTACAAAGACTTGAAGCAGGAGATAAAGATACAACAGATTTATGGAAATGGATAATATCTATTAGTTTGGAGTCATACAATAAAATATATGATTTAATAGGTTGCAAATTTGATTCATATAATGGTGAAGCATTCTATAATGATAAAATGGATAGAGTTATAAAAATTCTTGAAGATAAGAATTTATTAGTAGATAGTGAAGGCGCAAGAGTAGTAATGATGCCAGATAATATGCCTCCATGCATTATAATTACTTCAGCAGGAACAACAATTTATGCAACACGTGATTTGGCTGCACTTTTATATAGAATTGATAATTATAATTTCGATAAAGCAATATATGTTGTTGGTGCTGAGCAAACTTTACATTTTAAACAAGTATTTAAAACTCTTGAATTAATGGGGTATGAAAAATATGCAAAGAATTGTGAACATATTCCCTTTGGCTTAATTTTAGATGAGAATGGAGAAAAAATTGGTTCAAGAAAAGGCAATGCTATTACTTTAGAAGAAATATTTAATGAGGCTATTGAAAAATCTTTGAAAATTATAGAGGAAAAAAATAGTAGCTTAGAAAACAAAGAAGAAGTTGCCAAAATGGTTGGAGTCGGTGCTATTATTTTCAACGATTTGGCAAATAATAGAATTAAAGATGAAATATTTGATTGGAAACAGATTTTAAATTTTTCAGGAGAAACTGGTCCATATATGCAGTATACATATGTTAGAACGCAAAGTATTTTAAGAAATGCTAAAAATGTAAAATTTGATAATATTGATTATTCAAAATTATTAGATAATGAAGCAATAGAAACAATAAAGAAATTAAAAGAATTTCCAGAAGTTATTAAATCTTCTGCTGATAAGAATGAACCTTCTATTATTTCTAGATATTTAATTGATTTAGCACAATGTTTTAGTAGATTTTATAACGAACATCAAATAATATGTGACGATGAAACAACTCAAAATGCAAGATTACTTCTTACTAAAGATGTTGGAATAGTTATAAAAAATGGTCTTGCAATTTTAGGAATTGAAACACCTGAGAAAATGTAATTTTATAGGAGGATGTACTATGACATATGATGAAACTTTACATCTGCTTGAAAAGTATAATCAAGAGCATTTGCTAAAATTTTATAATGAGCTAGATGAACATCAAAAAGAAAATTTGCTTAATCAAATTTCTAAAATAGATTTTGAATATGAAAAAAGTTTGTATGAAAATAAAGATGATATTAGTATAATAGATAATGACATAGCTCCAATACAAGTAATAAGCAAAGAAAAAATTGATACTGAAAAATATGATAGAATAGGTGAAGAATATATTAAAACTGGAAAACTTGCTGTTTGTTCTATGGCCGGTGGACAAGGAACTAGGTTGGGATTTGATGGACCAAAAGGATGCTATATACTTGATTTAGATAAACCAACATCTATATTTGAAACAATAGTAAAGAAATTGCAAGAGGCATATGATAAATATAATGTGTGCATATATTGGTATATAATGACAAGTAACCAAAATCATAATGAAACAGTTGGATTTTTTGAGCAAAATAATTATTTTGGTTATGATAAAAATCATATAATATTTTTTAATCAAGGAGAACTTCCATTATTAGATATAAGAGGAAAAATTGCTTTAAGGGATAAAGCTAATATTTTTATGGCACCAGATGGAAATGGTGGAATATTTAGAGCATTAAAAAATGAAAACATTATCGAGCATATGAAAAATAATAATATAAAATATCTTGCAGTCGGTAATGTTGATAATATACTTATAAATATGATTGATTCAACTATCTTAGGTTTGATGGTAGACGAGCAAAAAGATCTTGCATCTAAATCTTTTATGAAACCAACACCACAAGGCAAATGGGGAGTATTTTGTAAGAAAAACGGAAAACCCCAAGTTATTGAATATATTGAAACACCTAAAGAACTTATTGAAGCAAGAAATGAAAATAATGAATTATTATATGGTGATGCACATTTTGGCTGTAACTATTTTGACATAGATTTGCTAGAAAGAATTTCTACTGAAAAACTTCCAATGCATGCTGCATGTAAAAAGAACAGTATACTAGAAAATAGTGGAGAATATGATTTTAGCAATACATATAAATTTGAGGCATTTATATTTGACTCTTTTGAAAAGGCAAATGATGTTTTAATTTATAGAGTTAAAAAAGACGAAGAATTTGCTCCGATAAAGAATAAAGAAGGAGACGAAAGTCCAGAAACAGCAGTTGAATTATATAAAAAATTTTATGGAATTTAATTTGAAAGGATGAAAAAAATGACAAATAAAGAATTAGCTGATTTAATATTTCCTAATATAACAAAGACGATTGAAGATTTAAGAAAGGAATATCCAAAGAGAAATTTACCAGAAGGAGCTATTGTTACAAGATATGCACCTAGTCCAACAGGATTTGTACATGTTGGAGCTTTGTTTGCTTGCTTTGTTGCTAGAACTTTTGCCACACAAAGTAATGGTGTTTTATTTTTAAGAATTGAAGATACAGATACAAAACGTACTGTGGATAATGGTATATCTACAATAATCAATGGATTAAAAGAATATAATGTTACTTTTGATGAAGGACCAATCAATGATGAAGGTGATTCAATAGGCAATTATGGACCTTATATTCAAAGTCAAAGAAAAGAGATATATCAAGTGTTTGTAAAACATTTACTTGAACAAGGACTAGCATATCCATGTTTTTGTAATAATGAAGAACTAGAGACAATGAGGCAAAAGCAAGAAAAGACAAAAGCAAGAATAGGATATTATGGGCCATGGGCAACTTGTAGAAATTTAAGTAATGAACAAAGAGCTGAAAGAATTAAAAATGGAGAACCATATATTATTAGACTGAAGTCAAATGGAAATTATAATAAAAAAATTATATGTCATGATGAAATTAGAGGAGATTTGGCTTTCCCAGAAAATGATGTTGATATAGTAATTAACAAATCAGATGGATTACCAACATATCATTTTGCACATTTAGTAGATGATTATTTAATGGGCACTACTCATGTAATTAGAGCAGATGAATGGATTGCATCATTTCCTTTACATTATCAATTGTTTCAAATGTTTGGATTTGAAGTTCCTAAATATGCTCATATATCACCACTTTCAAAAGTTGAAGATGGAAAAACAAGAAAGTTAAGTAAAAGAAAAGATCCTGAAGCAGCAATGAGTTACTACTACGAACTTGGAATACCTTATGAAGCAGTTAGATTATATTTAGCAACAATAGCTAATAGTGGATTTGAAGTATGGCATGCAGCTAATCCTAAAGCTGATATATCAGAATATAAATTTGAATTTTCTAAAATGTCAAAGAGTCCATCTTTATTTGACTTGGACAAGCTTAACTTTATTTGCAAAGAATATATTAGTACATTAAAGGCAGAAGATTTATATAAAGATGTTGCAAATTATTTAAAAGTATTTGATGCAGAATTTGAAAAATTATTTACTCGTAATCCAGAATATTCAATAGGATTTTTAAATATTGAAAGAGAACAAAAGAAACCTAGAAAAGATATAGCTTATTACAGTGATGTAAAAAAAGAAATGTGGTATATGTTTGATGAATTATTCACTTATAAATGGGAAGACGAGAAAGATTCAAACGCAGAAATACTACTCGACTATATGAATAATTATTATAATGAAAATGATACACAACAAGAATGGTTTGAAAAAGTTACTGAATTTGGAAGAAAATATAACTATGTTCCAATGAAAGAATATAAAGTTTCTCCAGATGAATTTAAAGGTCATACAGGAATGATTTGTGAAATGCTTAGATATATTGTTACAACAAAACATCAATCTCCAAATTTATATGATATTTTAAAATTATTAAGAAAAGATAGAATAATAAATAGAATAGAGAAATATTTAAAAAAGTAAAATGTAAAAAGGAGCTGTATAATTTACAACTCCTTTTTAATTTATTTTTTAATATATCCATTAAATACATATTTTGTTTCATTTACCATTACGAAAGCTTTTTCATCTAACTTTTGAATTAAAGATTTAAAATCATCTAATTTGGCTTGCTTTATTTCTGAAAAAATCATATATTTTTCTCCAGAAAATGCAGTTGCATTACTTGTTAATATTGTTAGGGCATAGCCTTTATCTTGAAGTTCTTTTATCATAGCATCATTTTTAGAAGATGTTACAACTTGTGCTTGAACCATTCCTCCAGTAAATTTACTAGCTACTATACAACCTATGAAGTTTCCTGTTGCATATCCTAATGCATAAGACAAAGCAATAAATATCAATACATAGATTGTAACGGCTTCAAATACAAGAGCTTCTCTTATAACTAAAAACCAAATTAAACCTTCAATAACCGCAAGAGCTGCAGTTAATAATGCCTTTCCTTTTACCATTAAAACTGTTCTAAAGCAAGAGATAGATACTTCAAGAACTTTACCTATATAAACTTTAAGGCACAATAAAAAAATAGTCATAAAACCCCTCCTAAATTTGTTAAATATTTTTTTGACTATATAAATTAATAATTTGTCTTTCAGACAACCAGTATCTAATTCTACAATATATAATTCAAATTGTAAACAATTATTTGATAAAAATTTTATTATTTGATAAGATAATAAAATAAAGAAAGGAATGAAGATTATGAGTAAGCAAGTATGGAAAGCAGGAACAATGATTTATCCTTTACCTGCAGTTATGGTTAGTCTTGGAGACATGGAAAATTCTAATATAATAACAGTCGCATGGACAGGAACAATATGTACGCAATGACATATATATCTATTAGACCTGAAAGATATTCATATAATATTATAAAAAGTACAGGGGAATTTGTAATAAATCTTACTACAAGTGATTTAGCATATGCTACTGATTGGGCTGGTGTGAAAAGTGGACGTGATGTAAATAAATTTGAAGAATTAAAACTTACTAAAGAAAAAGCTTCTAATTTAAAAGCTCCGCTTATTAAAGAAGCACCTGTTAATATAGAATGTAAAGTAAAAGAAATAAAAGAATTAGGCTCACATCATATGTTTATTGCAGAAGTAGTTGCAGTAGATATTGATGAAAAATATTTAGATGAAAATGGTAGATTTTGCTTTGAAAAATCTAATCCAATTTGTTATTCTCATGGAGAATATTTTGAATTAGGTAAAAAGATTGGTAAGTTCGGATTCTCTGTAAAGAAAAAATAATTTAAAAAAATTGAGACTTTTCTGTTTATTCAATTGTCAAACTTATAGTTATATATAAGGAGTGATTATATGAAAAAGACAGTAATAATTATTTTAGTAATAGTATTGGTTATTATATTAGGTTTAGGCATAATGTATGCTGTTGATATGAATCGAATGGATAATAATTTACCTGTAGTATTTAGCACATGGGGATATGATTATGCACCTCCAATAGATGATAGCTCAATAAAATATTTATCAAGTGGAGAAAATGAAGTTGGAAAATCTAAAACTCCTCTTGAAGAATTACCTAAAGATTATACGAGGGAAATGGCTATAGAAAATGGAGATATAGTTATTAGTCATGACGGAATAATGAAAAATGATCAAATATTTAGAAATTTTAAAGATAACTTTAGTAATAGTAAAAAAGATAGTATGCGAATTGTAACTTATACTATTGAAGGAGATCCAATAATTACAGAATATAATTATGATGGTAATATGCTTGAAGTAAGAGAAGATAGTACAAGGGACAATTTTGGCCTTTCAACAGAGATTGTAGAAAAAACATATAATATAGCAGAATATAACTTTATAGATAAGATTGAAAATGATAGTGATTGGCATATGATATATTTAGTTAAGAAATCTTCAAGTGTAGAGGCTTGGCAATCTAAGCCATTAAAAATAGAAGATGAAATATATATATGCTCATATAAAGAGTATGAATCATCTATAGTATGTGGTGAAGAGCTTCACTCTTTTATAGGAACGATAGTTGAAGAAAAAGATAATTATATAATTGTTGAACCTAATGATGATGAATACGAAAGAAAGTCTGCTGATAGAATTATTATTCCAATTAAAGACGTTAAAAGAGATTATATACACGGAGAAGGAAGAAAAGTTCTAATAAAATATACAGGAGATATTAAGGAAACATATCCTGCACAAATAGATAATGCTACTATAGAATTTAATGGATATTCAGATTTTGAAATATTAGTTGAAAAGTCTGAAAATATTTTTAGTAGTCGTAGAGGGTTAAATGCTATTGATCCATTTGAATCAGATAGATCACTTTATATAACAGGTTTTGGAAAAGTGGATGTAAAAATTGGAAAAGAAATATATGATTTTAATAGTGCTTTAGAATCAGGTAAAATTACAGCCAATGGTTTACTTGCAAAAGCCAATAAAGATAATGAAGAAGGATTAAATGAAAAACTTACTTATAAAGATGGTGGAAGTAATATTTGGAGATATAAAGACTATGCAATCCTTAAAATGAATACGGTAGATGGAGATAATGATATTTTAATTGGTCCTAAAGATTTAAGCATAGATACTCTTAATAAATTAAGAGAAGTAATAGCAAATGGAGGGGGAAAGATAAAATAATTTAAGAAAGAGGCTAATTACTTAAAATATAAAAAAACTTCTGTAATAAACCTGAGCCACATGCAATTGACATAATATGTAAACAATAGTATAATATATATAAGATTTCTATGAAATTTTGTGTAAATTGGTTGATGGGCACACTGGACCTACAATCATATTTTCACAAACACTTGCTTTATTGTGAGTGTAGAAGTCGAGTTACCAGTGAGGGAATATAGGATGAAAGAAAGGGGAAAGTTCATGAAGAAGTTTCTCGCACTGATTCTTACCATCGTCAGCATCCTGCTTCTCAACTGTGCATCCGCGGAAGAGGACCTGCGTATGGAGTACACCAGCAGTGGTATGAGGTATTTCAACGGCTATTCGGCCGACGAATATCTCAACTCGGCTCTTGCCGAGAATGGCAGAAATTATTCGGTGGAACTGCGTTTCACCGAAGACCTCGAAACCTCTGAAAAGGTGTTCGAGGTGCTCAAGGGCGGATATGCCGTCCGGACGAGCAAGTGGCAACATCATGACGGCTGCTACTGGCTGTCGCAGGATGAACTTGACCGTCTCTTGGAGGTAGTTCTCCAACATTGGTAACAAAAAGCTCCCGCAAGGGAGCTCTTTTTATGTAATTTCTATATTTTTCCAGCAATTTTTGCAATTATTGGTCTATGCACTTTCATTGCACCTTTAGGACAAAATTCTTGACAACAAAAACATGTAATACATTTCTTTTTATCTATTTTTGCTTTTTTATCTTTAATAGTTATTGCTTTAGCTGGACAGATTTCTGCACATTTACCACAACCAACACAATCTGCTTTATTTAATTTTGGAGTAGAACGTAATGCTTTTGTCATTATTTTTCCAACCAATTTACTTGTATCTTCAAATCCTAAAGCATGTGTATGCTTAATAATATCATAATCTTTAATAGTAAGTTCATTTAAATTCATATTACAATCTAGTTCTTCACTTGTAGCAGGTATTAAATTTCTTTTATATGCTTCTTCTAGAGTAGGAACGTCTTCTTTTGTTAATCCAATTATTTTACTACAAGCTAAATCTAATTTATAGGGATTTTTTGAAGCTAATATTAAGCCAATATGACGAGGTTTACCTGCTGTTGGTCCATTTCCTTCCATTCCAGTAATTGCATCTACAAAACAAAGAGTAGGTTTAAAATATTCATTTAAGTCTATTAGCATATTAGCAAAATCTGAATGGTCGGGATATCTATAATGAAATTCTGGCTTTTGAGTACCAGGTATTACACCAAACATATTTTTAGTTGCAGCTGACATTGCCATCATACCATGTGTTTTTAATTTACAAAAATTGATGATTATATCTGCATCATCTAAATAAGATGTATAAGGAAATTTTTTTGCAATTTTTGCATTTTCAAAATGAGCTTCAGATTGATTAAAATTATAATTTAATTTTCCGCCATATTTTTCTATTTCATTTACTTTAGTAACAGAATAAACTGTTTTAAGATATGGCAAGCTATATATTCCTCCAGGACTATCGCCAACAACAACTTCTGCTCCTAATTTAGTTAGTCTACTAACTAAATCACAAAGAAGAGAAGGATGTGTTGTTGCAGCTTCTTCTGGTTTCATAAATGTAACTAAATTTGTTTTTATTGCAATTTTCATATTAGGTTTAATAAAATCTAAATCTCCAATTAAATTTATCAATTCATCCATCGCTTTTGAAACATCATTTTCAGAATAACTATTACATTTTACAACTGACACTTCACTCAATATAAAAACCTCCTTTGATATAGTAATTTTATCAGAACATATAAAAAAATAAAATATATATTTTAGTTGAATCATGCATATATATCTTTTAAGGGGTGGATTTTTATGAAAAAACTAATTTATTTACTTCTTTGCTTTAACATATTGTTTTATACTTTTTCATTTTGTTATGCAACTTTAGATAATGAAAATAATATTCCTGTTTGGTCAAATAATATTATAGAAACATTTAGTCAAATTCAAAATAAAGTTGAATTAGATTTAGATTCTGAATCTGCTATTTTGATGGATGAAGCAACAGGAACTATTTTATATACGAAAAATGAACATGAAAAATTAAGACCAGCAAGTGTAACAAAAGTTATGACTATACTTCTAGTAATGGAAGCTTTAGATAGAGGAGATATTAAATTAACAGATAAAGTTCCTTGCAGTACCCGAGCAAGGCAAATGGGAGGATCACAAATTTGGCTTAATGAAAATGAAGAATTAACTGTTGATGAAATGCTTAAAGCAATTTGTGTTGTTAGTGCAAATGATTGTTGTGTTGCAATGTCCGAATTTATTTCTGGAACTGAAGAAACTTTTGTACAAAAAATGAATGATAGAGCAAAAGAACTTGGAATGAATGATACAACATTTAAAAATTGTCATGGCATTGATGAAGATGGTCATTTAACTTCTGCTTATGATATAGCAATTATGAGTAGAGAATTAAGTAAAAATCATCCATCAATACATAATTACACAACAATTTGGATGGATACTTTAAGAGATGGAAAATCTCAACTAGTAAATACAAATAAATTAGTTAGGTTTTATTCTGGATGTACAGGACTAAAAACAGGATCTACATCTTTAGCACTATTTAATTTGTCTGCAACTGCTACAAGAAATGATTTAAAATTAATTGCCGTTATACTTCGAGGACCAACAAGTCAAATGAGATTTGATGATGCAAAAAAATTATTAGATTATGGTTTTGCAAATTTTAGTAATAAGGTTATTGTTAATAAGGGAAATGTTGTTACAAAAATAGAAATTGAAAAAGCAAAATTAGATGAAGTTGAAATAGTAGCAGAAAATGATTTAACAGCACTTTTAAATAAAGGAGACGAAAAAAATATTACGACAGAAATTATTCTAAATGAAAATATAAAAGCGCCTATTGAATATTTAGAACCAATTGGAATACAAAAATGTTATTTAAATAATGAATTGATTGGAGAAATCAATTTGGTAGCAAGTGAAAAAATTGATAGAAAAAATTTGGGAGATTTTTTTAATGAAATTTTTTCTTATGGATATAAACTAGGTAGATAAATTTGAAATAGGTTGGGAAGAGTGAAAGAGGGGGACGGAGCAGACTTTCAATTTCTTGAAAAATTGAAAGTTTGCTCCGTCCCCCTCTTTCACTCTTTCATTTTGTTTTATTTAAACATAAATACCATCTACTGGAACAAATATGCAACAAAATATTACAATAATATTACAAAAGCTTTACATTTAGATTAAATGCAGCAAAATTCTTGAATAGATTTTTTTGTGGTGCTAAAATAAAATCAATAAAACTATGAGATAGAGGAGAGGATTATATTATGATAGGACCAATGAAAAAGAAAGTTATTACATCTGTTTTTTTAACTGCTATTATTATGATTATACTTTTTGGAGTTCTTGGATTTGTTTATATTTCAACAACAAGCAAAGAAATGGCTGAATTAAAAGAAAAAAAGGCAGATGCAAAAGCTTATGTATTAACAAGAGATATGCTAGCAGGAAATGCTATTTCTTCTGGTGATATTCAACTTGTAGAAGTAAGAAAAGAAAGTGCCGCTTCAGATTCATTTGATGAAAAAACTGCCATTGCAGATTTGATAGGCAGAAGATTAAAAGTAAGTGCTAAAAAGAATACAATAGTTACTGATTCTATATTCTATAGTGATGAAGAAACTCTTGAAAAAGATACAAGATTACAAGAATTTAATATGGTCACATTACCAAGTGATTTAGATGAGGGCGACTATATAGATATTAGAATAAGATTCCAAACTGGAGAAGATTATGCTGTTTTAACTGGCAAAAGAGTTGAATCTTTTGGAGCAACTGGGGCAGAAGGTAATACAATATTTGTAAGATTAAGCGAAGAAGAAATTGTTAGAATGGGCAGTGCTATTATTGAATCTTATATAAATAAAGGTGTTAATTTATATGCTAATAAATATGTTGATCCTGCAGAACAACTATTTAAATCTACTATAGTTGATTATGTAGATAGATATGAAAAAGCAAAATATGAAACAATATCTGGAGAAGCAACTGTAAATGAACTTGGAGAAACAGTTTATTCAGGAGATACACAAAGAGAAAGAACACTTCAAGAAATTGCAGTAGAAATAGGTCTTAGTGTAGAAGAAACAAAAGAGATTCGTGATGCTTTAGCTTCTAATGATACTGCAACTTTAGATGATTATAAAACTAGAATAGTTGTTAGTAAAGATTTAATTACTGCAACTTATCCTGTAAAGCCAGAAGTAGCTACTTTAATTCAAAGAGATCCTAATATTATGGAAGATATACAGAGAAAATATGATATTGCTGCTTTAGAGGCTGAAAGACAAGCATTGTTAGATACAGATTTAACTAAGTTTGATCCAATGACTGGAGAAGAAGGACCATATGAAGAACATATAAATAATTTAACAGAGAAGATAGATAAAGAAATTGAAACTCAAAAGACAGAAAGACAAGAATACTTGCTAAACTTATTATCACAAGTACCAGCAAGTACAACAAAATAATTAAGGAGGAATTATAAATGAAGTGCATAGGATTTGTAGGTAATATGGACAAAACCGAATTGATAATGTATATTGCTAAAATGTTAGATTCACTTGGAAAGAAAACTGTATATATTGATGCTACAACTACTCAAAAAACAAGATATATCATTCCTACTATTGGAGATTTAAGTGAACAAAATCAGTATGTTGTACAACATGATGGTGTTGAATTTGCAGTTGGATTTACGAATATGCTTGAATTGAAAAAATATTTCCTATCAAAAGGCGAAGATTTTACTGAGTTCGAATATGTATTAGTTGATACTGATACAGATGATATGTGCGAGGAATATGATTTAAAAAGTGCAAATGAATTATTCTTTGTTTCTTCATATGATAAATATCATATTACAAAAGGTGTAGAATTATTAAAATATATGTGCGCTATGAAAAGAAAAGCTGATCCTGAAGCACAATTAGTTTTAACAAAACTTCTATATTATAGCGATGTGAATACTGCAGACAGCAAATATATTGATATATTATCTGAAAATTTACCTTTACTTTGGAAACATGACCCAATTAGTTTCCCATATGATCAAGGAGATTTGTCAGTTAATATTCAAAATCAATACAATTCGAAAATTGATGTTAGACAATTAACTCCAGCTTATAAAGATGCTATAGTAACAGCAACTTCTATAATTACTGGTAGTGAAAAATCTGATTTGAAAAAAGTATTAAAAAATATTGAGAAAATTGCAAAATTTTCTAGATAGATAAGGAGGAATAAAAATGCCAATAGTATCATTCTGGAATCCTGTTGAATCTACTCAAGCATCTACTACATCTTCAATTGTTGCTGTTGCTTCAATGTTACCAAGTAGATGTAAATACAGAACTTTAGTTACGCAAACACATTATTCTGATTTTTCACTTGAGTCTGCATTCTTCAACATGGACAAACTTGGAAATAAAGGTAATCTAGATATAGCTGATACTGGTGTAGATGCACTTGATAGATTACTTAGAAGTAATAAACTAGCACCAGAAAGTATTGCCAATTATGCAAAACCAATTTATAAAGGAGAACGATTAGAATTATTATATGGAACGTTTAAAAATGATAGAGATTCTTATTCAAGAATACTTGAAACATTTCCTTTAATAATTGATTATGCTAATCAGTTCTATGATTTGGTTCTAGTTGATTTAAATAAAGGTGATAGAGATCAAGAAATAAATAAAATTCTTCAAAAGTCTGATTTGATTGTATTAACAATGAGTCAAAGCATGCTTGTCTTGAAGAAAGCTTTTAAAGCAATGGATTTAATGAAGGTACTTCAAGAAAAACCAGTTATTCCTGTTATAGGAAAATATGATAGATTTTCTAAATTTGCTGATAAAAATATTGCAAGAAACTTTAATTATAAGAAAAAGATGTATACAATACCATATAATACTCAATTCTTTGATGCATGTAATGATGGTACTTTAACATCATTTATATCTGCAAATGTTAAAGCAGACCCTGCTTTAGACAGAAATGGTTTCTTTATTGATGAAACGGGTAAATTAGTTGATGCAATATTAAGTAGTTTAGAGTCAAAATTAGTAGATAGATAGACCTTTAAGAAAGGTGGTAAAATAGTATGTTTTTAAACTATGCAATTATAGTTTTACTTATAGGTGCTGCCATTGCTTTTATAGTTTATATTTTTACAAAAAATGATTCAAGCAGCATGATGAAATTAAATAAGGATGGAAGAACATACACTGTTGAGCAAATGACAAAGTTTATTAAGGCACGTATGGATGAAATCACAAGAACTAACTTGTATGATATTGGACTTTCTGAAGAAGAATTAAAAAGAAGAAAGAACAAAAAGTACGAACTTAAAAAAGCTTTGAAAGGTTGTACATATGGTGATGTTAATGATAAGAAGTATGTTAAGGAATTGATTTTTGACTTATTACATAGAGAATATGGAGTAAATCAGGTTAACATTACATCTGCCATTGATTTTGATAATGTAGAAAAATTAACTACAATAGATAAATTTGACATTCTTATTTATATGTATAAACAGCAATTTGGATATAATGCACTAGGTGAGTTAATTAAAAAATATAATTTGGATGATATTAAAACAATATATGGTGCAGCTACACCTTCATATGTAATTACACCTGAAGAAATTGATGATATATTTGAAAAAGAATATGATTATTTATCTTTTGAAGATAGATTAAATATTCTATCACAAAGAATATATCAAAACTATAAAGGCTTTAGTGTAATAGATGAAGTTAGAGATATGAACATAGATGGTGTATCAGGTGGTGTATCTGGTCTTCCAGAATCATTCATGTACCAAGTTGCACAATTAGGTGATTATATCAAACAAACAACTGAAAAAACTGTACCAAGAGCTTATGATAGCGTTTGGATATTCTATCATGGTAAATCAATTCAAATGGCTTGCTTATCTTTTGGTTCTTATGCAGAATTAAGAAGAGTTTGTCAAAACATATATAAATACAATAATCCAGGACAGTTATCTGATACAAATGGTTATAAGATTAACGAAATGAAAGATGGTTCCCGTGTCGTTGTTGTTAGACCAAGTATGTCTGAGTCATGGGCATTCTTCGTAAGAAAGTTCGATACACCAAATGCTGTATTAGAAAACTTAATCAGACAACCAGGAAAAGAAGCTGTAATAGATTTATTGAAGTTCTTAGTAAAAGGTGCCAGAGTTACTGCTCTTACTGGTGAGCAGGGTTGTGGTAAAACAACAATGCTTATGGCCTTGATTAAATACATTTATCCAACATTGAACATAAGGGTTCAAGAAACTGCATTCGAGTTACACTTAAGAAAAGTTTATCCAAATAGAAACATATTAACATTTAGAGAAACAGATACTGTTTCAGGACAAGAAGGTCTTGACTTGCAGAAAAAGACCGATGGTGCTGTTAATATCCTTGGTGAGGTTGCTACCGACGAGGTTGCTGCTTGGATGATTCAGATGGCACAGGTTGCAAGTAAATTCACAATGTTTACTCACCACGCTAAAACTTTTGCAAACTTAATATTATCTCTTCGTAACTCACTTTTGAAAATTGGTATGTTCAATAATGAAAAAGTTGCAGAGATACAGGTTGTTAATGTTATGAACTTTGAAATACATTTGAAAAAGGCTTATTCTGGAGAAAGATTTATTGAAAGAATTACTGAATGTATTCCTGTTAAAGAAAAGAATGAATATACATTTGATCATCATAATGAAACAACAATGGAAGGTAAAATGGATAAATTCATAGATAATGCTACTCATTACTTTACTAAGATTACTGAAACTGAAACATATGTTGCAAGAAATATTGTTGAATATCATAATGGTGAATATGTTATAACTAATAGAATTTCAGATCAAAACTTAGAAGAAATGCGTGAGAATATGTCAGAGGAAGATCAATTTGCTTTTGATAAATTTGTTGATAAATATTTTGATATTCCTACAACAGGAGGAACTGCTAGAAGAGTTGTTGAATAAATATAAAGGAGGATTGAAATGGACAAGAATTTGTTATTACTACTTATAGCTGTACCAGCTGTATTGTTCGTATTTGTCTTGATTGCTTTTTTAGTAATACAGAAAAAGAATAAAGCTAATCAAAGTGCAGCTCTTCAAAAAATGCTTACTTCAAACAACTCTGCAATGTCTTCCGGAGCAATGCTTCAAAGAATGTATAATAGACTTATAACTATACCTATTATAAAAAGATATGTTTATAAGATAAGAAGAAGGCTTGAACTTTTACATGATGATGATGAATATACAATTAGAAATGAAGCTGCTAAAATTTCGTTAAGATCTATTGCATTTGCTTTAATTGCAGCAATAGTATTAGCATATGTAAACAGAGAAGATTTGTTTATGATGTTTGTTTCATTGATTGGTATAGTTGTTGTTATAGAAAATATGACTGATATGATGGTTAATAAAATTGAAGACATGCTTCTAAAACAACAGTTAGAATTATTTTCAGAAGTTAGACATGCTTACCATGAAACAAATATGGTTGAAGAAGCTTTATATGAAGCATCTTTAATTGAAGAAATGGAAGTTGTTATTCAAGCTGACAAAATATATGAAATATTGATTTCAGCTGAACCTGAACTTGAACTTGAAAAGTATTATGATGTTGCTCCTAATAGATTTTTAAAAGCTTTTGCTGGAATATCATATTTAACTAAAGAGTTTGGTGATAGAAGAGTTGGTGGTATTTCATTATATTTAAAAAATATGAATAACATCACACAAGAATTACAACTTGAAATTTTGAAACGTGATAAATTAGACTATTTATTTAAAAGTTTAACATATATATCTCTTGCTCCAATCTTATTTATTATACCACTTAAGAATTGGGCAATGAATTCATTTGAATCTACTAGAGATTTCTATGAAGGTGCAGGTGGATTTTTAGGTCAACTTGGTCTTTTAGTTTTAATCTTTTTATCTTATTCGTTATTAAAGAGAGTTAAAGATAATTCTGATAGGATTGTAGTTGAAAATGATAAAGAAGATCCATGGCAAGAAAAAGTATATAGATTACCTATTATTGAACAATTTATAGATCAATTAGCTCCAAAAACAACACAAAAAGAATATGTAAAAATACGTAATCTTTTAAAAGAAACCAATTCAAAACAAAAAATTGAATGGTTGTATGTTAATAGAGTTGTATGGTGTATAGTTGGTTTCTTCGCTTCAATATTTGTAATAAGCCAAATACATAGTATTACAATAAATAATATTTTATATAGTACAACTACAGATGGAACATCTTTTGGACAATTATCTGATGAGGATAGAGAAGAAGGAGATATGAAGTCAGCATTTGATAGATTCTTTATAGAAAACTTATCAGAAAATAATGAGATATTAAAATCAGTTAGAAATGATACACCAGAAGTAGCTACAGCAAAAATTGCTGAGCAAATGTTAATTATAAATAATCAACCATTGTCTGATGAAAGAGCAACGACATTGGCTGAAAGAGTATTTAAAAAATTGAAATTTAAGTCAGTACAATCGACATCTGCAAAAGCTTCTATTCAAAAAGCTATTCTAGATTCTCATATTGAAATGCCAAGAGAGAATTTTGCAGCTGATTTGGCTGATATGATTTATGAAGAGGCTTGGGGAGGAAATTATTTAACTGATGATACAGTTGAAGGACAAGTTACACTTGATACAATAAAAAAATGTATTGTTGAAATTTACAGTGTACCTCTTACAAGAGAACAAGTAAATACTAACGCTGAAAGAATTTATGATAAGTTAAAATTATATGCTAATGAATATTTTAAATGGATTGAAGTTGTTGTTGCATTATTGATTGCTTATGCTATGTACTACATGCCAATTTTAATTTTGAAATTCCAAAGAAAAATGAGAGCAATGGAAATGGAAGATGAAGTAATGCAATTCCAAACAATCATTTTAATGCTTATGTATATTGAAAGAATTTCAGTTGAATATATAATTGAATGGCTTGCTAGGTATGCTAACATATTTAAAGATCCACTTATGAAATGTTTAAATAACTATGAAAGTGGAGCAATTGAGGCTCTTGAAGAATTAAAGGAAGATGCACCTTATAAACCTTTTGTTAGAATAGTTGAAAGTTTACAATCAGCAGTTGAAAATGTTAAATTGACAGATGCATTTGATGAACTTGAAACTGAAAGAACTTTCTATCAAGAAGTTAGAAAAGAAACTAATGAAAGATTAATTGCAAAGAAAGCTAAAATTGGTCAAGTTATAGGATTTGCTCCTATGGTAACACTATTTGTAGGATATTTAATAGTACCTCTAATTTGGTCAAGTGTTGTAGATATGGGTGTTTACTTTAGTCAGATGGGCTCAATGTTATAATTTTTTAGACTTTAAATTTTTAATCAAATATAAAATTTTACAAAAAGAAAGGATGATTTTTTATGGATAATGCGTCAAAAGCATTGATTATGGCAGGTGCCATACTAATTTCAGTAGCTATAGTAGGTATAGGTATTTATATTTTTACAACTGCAAATGCATTAACTGATGATGCTGTTGGACAAATAGATGCATTAGCAGTATCAGCAGTAAATTCAAGACTTGAGAATTATTGTGGAGAGAATGTAAGAGGTTCTTCTGTAGAACAATTAAAAAGAGAAATTGATGTACTTACAGCACAAAAGTCTTTGCCTCAAGATGTAAGTATTACAGGTGCAGATGATGTTAAATCTAACAAAAGATATGATGTAACTCCAACATATGATACAAAAACTGGATATATTGTTAGTATTGCTGTTACAAATGCTGGTGGAGACTAAAATATAAATATTATTTGTTAATAATTTTTGAAAGAGGTGAGATTCTATGGAAAATGCTTCAAAAGCACTTATAATAGCTGGTGGAGTTTTGATAGCTATTATGGTTGTGTCTATTGCTTTGTTTCTACTAGCAAGTGCTAGAGGTTTTGCTGATACGCAAAATGAAAAAGCAGAAGCAAGTGCCATAGAATCTTTTAACCGATATTATCAATCATTTGATAGTTCTATTTTGGGAATTGATGCTTTAAATATATATAACAAAGCAATCAATGATATAGCAAATGGACATGATATAAACATAAGCGGTATAACTGTTAGCATTGATGCATTAGACTCACAAGCTACTAATGATTCTCTTGATAGTAGTTTATTGCAAACTTATTATTATTATAGTGCAACAGATAATGATAGGGATGGTTATATTGATACAATAGTAATCAATTAAGATTTCTTGAAAGGAATGATTTTCTATGGATAATGCTTCAAAAGCACTTATAATAGCTGGCGGAATTTTAATTGGTGTTATGGTTATTAGTGTTGCTTTTTATGTTTTAACAACAGCTAGAGGTTTTGCAAGAACAGCCAATGATGAAGCAGAAGCAAGTGCTATACAATCTTTTAATAAATTTTATTTATCTTTTAAAGATGCTTATATAGATGAAGCATGTGTTATTTCTCGGATTAGATCTTCTTAATATATATAATAGAGTTCAAAATGATATAAGTAATGAATATGAAATTTCTATTGGTGGTACAGATCTTAATAAAATAATAATAGCACTTAATGCTCCTACTGGTGCTGAACTTATGAATGATAAATTTAATTATACCCCGCGTGATTTAAATAAAGATGGTTATATTGATTATATTATTATTCAACCATCATAAAAAGAAAGGTAGTGTGAGGTTTTTAGATGACTAATTTAGGTAAAGCTATATATATGGCGACAATGGCACTTATGTTTGTGTTTGCAGCTAGTGTGGCTATATATTTATATGGAACATTAAATGATTATTTAGACTCAGCTACTAATTTAATTGGTGTTTCTAATAGAGCTGAAGCTGCTTCTGATGATACTGGCTCAACATCTAAGACTAGAGAAATCACTGTTGGAGAAGTCTTAATAACAGCATATAATATGGAACAGATGCATATTGATACTTTGAATTTAAATAATTCACGTGAAATAAATGTTGAAGATTCCATTGAGCAAAACTCTCAATTTAATTTGTTTATTTTAGAGTTAAGAAAGATTCCAAGTAATACTAAATTTAAATATACATCTTATAGAGGTAAAGTAACGTATTCTTATTAGGAAAGAAAGGAGAGATATATTTTGGAAGACTCATTAATTGTAATTTTTTCAATGATACTTGCGGTTATTTTAATGTTTGTTTTTCCAATTATGGATACATGGGAAAGACAAGATGATATTTCATATATGTCAATCTATGCAACAGTAGTTGAATTTGTTGATTCAGTTAGAAACTTAGGTTATATACAACCTGAGATGTATACTCAATTTTTGCAAAATGTTAATGCTACTGGAAACAGATTTGAAATTACATTAGAACATAGAATACGTCTTTATGATATAAATGGATATAAAAACGTATATACAAATACTATAGAAGGAGTATTAAATGAAGGTAAAGACTATACAAATATGAAGGCTGGAGATTATTTTTATGTTTCTGTAAAAAATACAAATAAAACTCAATCTACTTTGATTAAAGAAGTTTTATATGCATCACCACAAGAGACATTTAAAATTGGTGTACCATATGGTGGAATGGTCAGAAACACTGCAAGAGAGAGTACTGCATCAGAAGGATAACTTATTTTTTGTGCATTCTTATAGGGAAGGAGGATAGGCATGAAAATACTTCATTGGGCATTCATATTGCTTGCTATAATTTTACCTGTTTCAATTGTTTGTAGAGTGACTGTTAATAGTCGTTTTGCAGCTCTTAAAGATGAAGTTCGAATAAATAATGCAATTGATACTGCGACAAAAGATGCGATTGATCAAATCATAGCTGTAAGTGGTTTTGAATATGATAATGAGTTTGGAGATATAATTGATATTACTCCTGCTCTTGCTCAAGAGACAGTTAATACATTCTTTCATACTTTAGCAGTTAATTATAATATTCCTTTTAAAACTTCTGATAGTACATCATTGAACGAAGGTTCACAAGATAGTTATATTAAAAATTATTTTGGACAATATGTACCAGCTGTAGTAGTAATTGCATATGATGGATTCTATGTTTATTCTCAAGAAGATCATGGCGAAGGTTATAGTTATGAACTTTCTTCAAAAATTCCTTATACAAAAACTTATTCTACAAGAACTGGTGATTATACAATTGGTTATACATTAGGTGATGATATTTATTTCTATTATGATGAAAAATGTTATTCAGGAAGAATGATGCATAATTCTATAGGAGAAGTAGAAAATCTTTTCAGAGAGCGTGAAGAAGGAGACGACGATAGTGTTGGAATTTATCATAGCATAACTAATATAGAAGATTTAGCTGCTATAACAAATGATATGCAAGCATTATTATATTTATTGCAAGATAGATATAATCTTGACGTTGGTGATGAACTTCTTCCTACTGCTGATGTTACTAATTTCTTACAAGATTATGTGGAAAATGAAGATGGAACATATACTGTTGGTAGATTTCATGAAAAAAGAAGAGAAACTATAATAAAAATTATTTCTGAATGCTTGAATCAAGAAATAAATGTTGACCACAATAGATATGCTGAATTAGTTGGACAAACATATGACTTTTATCTTCCAGAGATTACAAATGATGCTTGGATAAATACAATCAATGATATATCTGTTATGGCATTTGTTCAAGGTATTCCAGTTGGAACTACGGAAGGTGTTTATTTTAATAGTTATGCTTTAGGTGGCTCTCAGATTGTTCAAAAAGAATATATATATGGACAAGATGATGCTAGATCTGAATATTCAGGAAAAGTGCTAAAAATTTATCATACAGCAGATTGTCCTATTATCAATGGTGGTTATACTTATAATGGTGTAGAATATAAAAAGAATAAAGAAGATTGCTGGGTGTTTATAACTGAAGATGATGCAATAAATGAAGGATATATTTCCTGTCAAATATGTAATTAAAATACCATATTTATGAAAAAATAAATATGGTATTTTTTAATGCAAAATTTTAAATATAAATACAAAAAATTTTATCCTTCTTTATAAGCCCAAACAGAAATTTTTCCGTTTGCACATTGAGCTTTAAATTTTATGGCATAATCATTATTATTAGTAAATTTAAAATCTAAATTACTTTGTAAGCTAACTGTTGCGTCATTACCATTTGATACATAACCAACTGGTGCACTATGATGGTGTCTTTCAGTAATTTCAATATTTTCAATATTTTTAACTACATTATATAATGTGCTACTTAATTGACAAACACCTCCGCCATAACCTTTTGTTTTTTCTCCATTACTTAGCAAAATAGGTGCTTTCTCAAAACCATCATCTGGACCATATGGACCAAGTTCATTATTATATGAGAAAGTTTCATGTGGATTTAGAATAAAATTATTTAATCTTTCGCAAACTATTTCTAAATTATTTATTCTTTCATTAGAACTTGATAAAAGTGGAGTAGAAAAGCTTGCTAATTCATTACTTGTGGTAGTTTGTGAGGTATTATTTTCATTATTTGCTATTTCATCTTCACTATTTGTTGCAGAATTTGAATTATCCTTAGCAGAAGTTGTATTATTATCTTCTGTATCTATATCATATTTTTCTACATATTCTTGGTATGAAATTCTTTGAACTTTTTCGCCACTTTGATTATCAAAATTATTTTCTTTGCTAAAATTTTGATTTTTTGCATTTAGATTTTCTTCATTATTTTCGCAACCAGTTAAAATGAAAGAAGAAAGTAGTATAAATAGTATAATTATATATTTCATTTCTTTCACCTCAAACATATTTTTTGTTTATTTATAAAAAATATATCAAAAAGATTTAAAAATTTTTTCCCAAAAAACTTGTAAAATTATGTAATCTGATTTATAATTGTTATGTACTAAAAGTAGGAGGTTAAAGATGAAAACTTTACTTACCAAATATTGGAAAAGAATTTTAATATTGATTGCTGTTATATTCATTGTAATAAATATTGTTAATAAATGTGTTGCACCACATATTATAGTAGATGAATATGCAAAATATGGTCCAGATGTAAATTATGAGGACAGTAGCTTAAATATTGTGGGTGGCTCAAATGATTTAATGAATGATGTCCAAAAAAACTCTCCTTTTGATGAAAATATGTTTAGGATTATTGTATTATTTGTTATACTGATTATAGGTGCATTACTATTAGGAGATATAGTTAGTAAAAAGAGTACGGCAAAGAAAAAATAAATATTTGTCCAAGCAATTTCTAAATTTGCTTGGATTTTTTTGTTAAGATTATATTTTTAAATGTTAAAATATGATAAAATATTAAATAATATTTAAATCAAAGAGAGGTATAAAAATTGCAAGATTTTCCTAGTGAAAGAATTAAAAGTGATTTAAAAAAACTTCCTGAAAAACCAGGGGTTTATATAATGAAAGATAAAAACGACAACATTTTATACGTTGGAAAAGCTGTTATTTTAAAAAATCGTGTTCGTCAATATTTTCAAAAAAATAATAAATCTGCCCGTATCGAAAAAATGGTTTCTCAAATTGATCATTTTGAATATATTGTTGTCGATAGTGAAATGGAAGCGCTAATACTAGAATGTAATTTAATTAAACTTCATAGACCAAAATATAACGTGCTACTTAAAGATGATAAAATGTATCCATATATCAAAATAACAGTAAATGAAGATTATCCGACCGTTAGAATTACAAGAAAAAAATTTAATGATGGTGCTAAATATTTTGGACCTTATACAAATGCTTATGCTGTAAAGGAAACAATAGAATTTTTAAATAAAACTTTTAAATTAAAACATTGTAGAAAGCTATTTAAACCACGGTAAAATTGAATCACCTTGTTTAAATTATCACATAAAAAGATGCGTTGGCGTATGTCAAGGTAATATATCTAAAGAAGAATATGCAAAACTTATAAATCAAGTTATAAATATTTTAGAAGGAAAGTCAGATGAAATTATAAAACAATTAGATATTGAAATGCAAAAAGCATCTGATGAATTAAACTTTGAAAAAGCTGCCGAATTACGAGATAAAAAATATAGCCTTGAAAATTTAATGCAAAGGCAAAAAATGGATTCCTTTAGTGAAAATAATATTGATGTTATTGGTCTTGTAAAATATTTAGATAAAGCTTCAATTGAAATTTTCAATATTAGAAATAGTAAAATGCTTGGTGGAGAAAATTTTATTTTAAGAGATGTCGAGGATATCAGTGAAGGAGAATTATTATTTGACTTTATAAAACAATATTATAATGAAAGTAATGTTCCTAATAAAATAATGTTTAGATATGAATTTGAAGAAATGGAACTTGCTAAGGAATGGCTAATGAAAATAAGTGGTAAGAAAAATATAGAATTTAAAGTACCTATTCGTGGTGAAAAAGTAAAACTAATTGAAATGGCAGAAAGAAATGCAAAAATATCTATGCAAAATAAAACTGATTCTATTGAAAATGAAAGTTTACTTGTCGAACTTATGAAACTTTTAAATTTAAAGGAGTTACCAAAACGTATTGAAAGCTTTGATATATCAAATATATCTGGAACAGACATTGTCGCTGGAATGGTAGTTTTTGAAAATGCAAAACCTAAACGTTCAGATTATAGGAGATTGAAAATAAAAACTGTTGAAGGTCAAAATGATGTTGCTTGTATGAGAGAAGTTTTAATGCGTAGATTAAAATATTGTAAAGAAGATTTTAATGGTAAGTCCCCTTATGGTTCGCCTCCTAATCTTATACTTATGGATGGTGGAATTTCTCAAGTAAGAGTTGCTAAGAATGTTATTTTAGAATATAATATAGATATTCCTGTATATGGAATGGTTAAGGATGGAAAACATAGAACTAGAACTATTGTGGATTGTGATGGAAAAGAATATACAATTAAATCTAATGAGTTATTTAATTTTGTAACTTTTCTACAAGATGAAGTTCATAATACTGCAATAGAATATCATAGAAAAGTAAGAGAAAATAGAGTTAGACAATCTGAGCTTGACAATATTGATGGAATAGGAGAGGTAAAGAAAAAAGCATTACTTCAAAAATTCAAATCTGTTAAAAAAATCAAAGAAGCAAGTATAGAAGAATTATGCGAAGTACCTGGAATAAATGAATCCCTTGCTAAAAAGATATTGTTAGAGTTAGAGTAAAATATATGAAAAGTTAAAGCATAATAAAAAAGAAAATTTATAATAGTTTTAATATTATTTAATAATAAGGAGAATCATATATGAAAAAAAATTTAATTATAGCTATAAGCATATTAGTATTAAGTTTAAGTATTATTAGTGATATGTTCAAAACATCTAAATATGCCAATATATATGAATATTTAGAAGAAAAATCTATTGATGTAGAAAATTTTTTTATGGGAATTAAAGAATCTTATTATGAAAATCAAGCTACTGAAAATGTTAAAAATTATATTCAGAATAAATATGGATTCATTCCTACAATAATTGATTCAAAATTTGATTATGATACAAAAGAAATATCTACAGCATATAGTTCTATAATTATTCCAAATGATCAGAATTTTTTTAAATGTGAACATAATGGTAAAACTTTTTGGGCAAAAGTGACTGGTAAAGTAAAAAGTATAGTTGGAGAGGACAATTATCAAAATGATGAAATAAAATCAAAAATTATAAATACAATTAATGAGAAAATTGGAATTGAACCATATAATTTCGACATTTCTTATGGTAATTCATATTTTATTTCTGAAAATGGAATAACAATAGATAATTTAATAAGTGAAAAGTTTAATGAAAGTACTGATTTAAATAATATAATTTTTTCATTAAATATATTATTAGAATATGCTCCTGAAATTGATTTTTCTAAATATATCCAAAATAATTTTTTTTCATTTTTACCTAATGATACAAAAATTTTAATGATAAAATATAAATCATTAGAAGATTTTAATTGGGCAAATACTTTAAGTAAAAAAGAAAAAGAACAAAATCAACAACTGGAATCTATGAATTCTTTTCAAGATTTCTTAATACAGTATGGTACTTCAGGATATATTAATCATTCACATAAAATATCAAGTAATGTATTTGGACATGATTTAATTGAAAAAGCTCTAAATATTAGTAGTATTTTAACAGTTGAGAATAATGTTATAGCAATAAAAAAATTAAACATACAAGAATTTGATGATATATATATATTACAATTAGTTGATGGCTATCCTTTTAAATTATCAAATTTAGATGAAAATGAGGTTGAAGATTTTTATTATTCTAAGGGTATTGAAAAGACACAAGCATATAAAATTACTTTTGAAAAATCAGGTAATAAGAAAAATGGTAATCAATTATTTTTATATTTTCCATTTAATAAATTAATAGATTTTAGTACTACTTTTGATAACAATATTAAGCTTGTTTTAAAGTATATTGATAGTGAAGGAAAAGTTGTTTATGAAGAATCAAGTACTAGTTTTAATTTTGATGTAGAAAAAGCACAAACAAAAGATGGAAGCTATTTAATTATTGATTTTAATCCAAAGTATGATGATATATTAGAATTTAATTTTATACTATTAAGTGATTAGTTTTTAATTGATTTTATATGTTAATGTAATTTTTTCACAAGTAGAATATCATAGAAAAGTAAGAGAGAATAGAATTAGACAATCTGAACTAGACAATATTGAGGAAATAGGAGAGGTAAAGAAAAAAACATTACTTCAAAAATTCAAATCTGTTAAAGAATCAAAGAAGCAAGTATAGAAGAATTATGTGAAGTATCAGGAATAAATGAATCACTTGCTAAAAAGATATTGTTAGAGTTGGAGTAAAAGTATAGGGGGAATTTTTGTATGAACAAGAAAACAAAAATTGTAATTACAGCTTTAATTATTGTTTTAATATTATTACTAATTACTTGCTTTATAATACTTACTTTAAAAAATAATAAAATTCAAACTAGTTATTCTGGAGATATAAATAGTATTGATGAAAGTGGAGAAAAATTTTATGAAGATTTAAGTAAAGTTGAATTTGATGTAAGCGGAGAACTCGAGGATGTCAAAAGTGAGAATACAATTTTTAGTGGTGATTATATTTTCCCAGAAAGTTCAGAAAAAATGATTGATTATTTATATGAAAGTAAGTATTCGCCTGAATTATTAGATATAGCAAAAAATGAAATATTTGCAAGACATGGACATGATTTTTCAAATAAGGAATTAAAAGAATATTTCGAATCGAAAGATTGGTATAAGCCTATAAAAGGAAAGAAAGTGGCTGTATCAGAATTAAATAAAATAGAGCAAGATAATGTTATATTCTTAGAAAAATGTATAAAGCTATTTAGAGAAGAGAAATATTCTGATAAATATTTTGAAGTACTTTCGAAAGAATTTATGAATGGATATGATGAGAAAATAATAAATGATAAATTAATTATAAGAGAATATAAGGAGTTAAATAATTATATAGACAGGGTTAGCGAATTGGCATATTCTTTGAATGGTAGTGTAGAAATTACATATGATAATGGCAAAGTCATTTATTCTTATTTTGGATTTAACATTATTGAAAGTATATATACAGATGATAAAATTGTTTCAATGGTTGTTATTGGAGCACATGAAGCTGATGAACTTTATATATATAATATTGATTTAAATAAAAATAAAATATTATCAGAAGAAGAATTTATTGATTTATATAATATAAAAGATAACAATGAAAGTGAAAATATAAGAGAATTTTTTATTAACGAAAATGGTAATATATGTTTTATAGAAAAATCTGATGCATATGGTGATATTGGCAATGCATATGACTATAATACAGGAGAAAAAATTGAAAATTTTTATGATGATTTAAATAAGGATATTGAAAATTATACTAAGGAGGAAAATTAAAATGAAAATTGATTTAAGTAATTCTGGAATTACTGAGAGTGAAATTAAAAAGTATAAGAAAGACCTTGAAAAAGCTCATAATTACATATATGAAAAAACAGGTGTTGGAAATGATTTTTTAGGTTGGGTTGATTTAAAATATGATGTTACTGAACTTGAAAGAATTAAGGTTGCTGCTAGTAAAATTAGAAAGCAGTCAGATTTGTTAATAGTCATAGGTATTGGAGGATCTTATTTAGGTGCTAAAGCAGTAATAGATGCTTTATCCCATACATTTAATCCTAAAAATGTTATTTTTGCTGGAAATAATATGAGTTCAGATTACTTAAATGATTTATTAGATTATATTAAGGACAAAGATATATCTCTTAATGTAATTTCAAAATCCGGAACAACTATAGAACCAGCAATTACATTTAAAGTATTAAGAGAATATATTGAGAAAAAATATGGAGCAGAAAAAGCAAAAGATAGAATATTTGTAACTACAGATAAAGAAAAAGGCGTTCTTAAAGAATTGGCAAATCAAAAAGGTTATGAAACTTTTGTAGTTCCTGATGATGTTGGTGGTAGATATTCAGTATTTACTCCTGTTGGACTTCTTCCTATTGCAACAGCTGGAATAAATCTTGATGTATTACTTAATGGGGTATATGATGCGCAAAAGAAATATTCAAAATTAGAAAACAATGATTGCTATAATTATGCAATAGCTAGAAATATTTTATATAAAAAGAAAAAGAAAATTGAACTTTTAGTAAATTATGAACCAAAGCTTCATTATGTAAGTGAATGGTGGAAACAATTATTTGGTGAAAGTGAAGGAAAAGATGGTAAAGGCTTATTTCCAGCTAGTGTAGATAATTCAACTGATTTACATTCAATGGGACAATATATTCAAGAAGGAGAAAGGACTTTATTTGAAACTGTAATCAATATAAAAAAGCCTTATAGAGATTATACTTTAAATTGTGAACAAAATTCTATGGATAAATTAGACTATTTAAATGGTAAAACTCTTAATGAAATAAATCACAAAGCAATGGAAGGTACTATTATTGCACATACAAGAGGAAATGTACCAAACATTATTTTAGAAGTCGAAAAACTTGATGAAGCTAATCTTGGAGAATTATTATATTTCTTTGAAAAGGCTTGTGGTATTAGTGGATATTTATTAGGTGTTAATCCATTTAATCAACCTGGTGTTGAAGCATATAAAAAGGAAATGTTTAGATTACTTGGAAAAGTGTAAAATTAAAGTTACATAAACAAAAGACGGAGAAAATTTAGCAAAGTAATTGCCGAATTTTCTCCGTCCCTTGTATATGCATCATTCATGTGTTAAATTGTGTCATTTAATTTAAAGTGTTCGCCTTGTAAAAAAATAATTTGTATAATATAATCTTTCCCAAGATAAAGGGAATAAGCGAAGCGGTTAGACCTCTAATCATAGCATGCAACATAGTTGTTTGCACCTGAGAGGAGGTGATGTGCATGATAGAAACTGATTACATAAGTTTTATTGTATTAGTTATTCTATTAACCATCATCTTAAAGCTACTGATAAGGTACTTTAAGAATATAAAAAAATAATCGCTTTCGTATTGACC
>CANQBB010000004.1 GCA_947588905.1 uncultured Clostridia bacterium | reverse complement strand
TACGGTAAGAAAGAAAAAAAAGAAATATTGAATTGCCCCTTTCTACCATTATCTGCTCTGTAACAATTCAATAGAAGAAAAATAAAATATGGAAAATAAACCATGTTTACTTAACTTCAATGCTATTATATACAAACAAAAAATTGAGTCAACAAAGTTTATAAAATATTTACCAATTTTACAATTTGTTTACAAATACCTTACGGAAAGTGCAATTTTCGGGGGCTGAGAGGAGTTTATGTAGACTTTTTATGTGCATTTTTGCATAAAATATGATATTTAAAACAAACCTAGCGGATCTACGTATTTGCCGTTATATGTTACTGCAAAATGTAAATGCACTCCAGTTGTTGCTCCATTTAATTTTCCATTGGATAAATACTTTGGACCTACTGTTCCTATTACTTCTCCATTTAATACTTTATCTCCTTTTTTCACTAATATTTTTTCTGATAAATGACAATATGAAGAAACGACATTATTTTCATGCTGAATTTTAACCATATTTCCGCCACTACTATTAAATCCTGCAAAAATTACAATTCCTTCTTGCATTGCACATACATTAGAACCTTGATTTGCAAGAATATCTACACCATTATGATATGTTGATGCTCCAGCTGTTGGGCTTTTCCTAGGGCCAAAATATGAAGATATTCTAGTAAATCCTTTTGCCGGCCAAGTGTACTCTCCGTAAAGGTCCAAAGAATTTGCATTTACATTGCTATAAATTAGTTTGTAATTTGAATTATTGGACAGTAACGAAAAAACAGCTATCATAACTATGATTGTCATACATAATTGAAGATATATAGCAATCTTAAAATAACTATTATTCATCTTTCTCCTTTATTTAATTTTAGATTTGATTTTGGAAATTTTTCTAGCGAACGCTAAAAATTTGATTTATTTTTATATATCATAAATTCTTTTATTTGACAAGATTTATATCGCGTCATGATGAAACAGAGGGACGGAGCAAACTTTCAATTTTTTTGAAAGTCTGCTCCGTCCCCTTGTTTCATTTATTCAGATTTGAATATAATTTGAGTTAATGCTTCTTCTAATGTTTTAGAAAAATTTATATTTAATTCTTCTGCTTTTGTATTTACCCATTGGGGAATATTTACTGTTTTCTTTACTAACTGTGTACCCCACTTTTTAGCAAATTCAGATATATTAACAACAACATACGTTTTAAACTTTCTTTTGTAGTCCTTTTCATCCATTTCTAAATATTTTTCTAAATCATCAAAAGAAATTTCATTTATATCCGAAGCTATCGGAAAATTTTTGCCACTTTCAAAATCTTCGATTAAAAAACCTGCAATTAAGTCTTGTGCCATATACATTACTTCATCTAAAGTATTACCACAAGTTGAAATATTATCTAAATCAGGAACAAAAGCTGAATAGGTACTATCTTTCTCTTCATAAAATAATACTGGATAAACAACTTTCATAATAAACAACTCCTTCTTAAAGAACTAGAGTGCTTTATTTTAGCCCTGCTAGTTTTAAAATACTGTTAAGAGTACCCTTTGGGATATCTCCCTTATGGTTTGGCACTGGTACGGTTCCGTTTTTTTACTGAATGCTGATAATAGTAATGAGAACCTTTTGTTCGTACATGGTACCATCCATCGGATTTAAGTAGCTCTTCTACTTCTTTGAATGTCATGAACATTCCTCCTAACAATTATATTTTACTACGTATTATACGTATTGTCAAGAAGAACATTACTATATTTTATGCACTTAGTATGAATTTTATACTTTTTTGAAAGTCTGCTCCGTCCCCTTGTTTCATTTCACTCCCATTTTGATTTTATCAAAGTTGCAGTTTCTCCATTTTCATTTTTTATAACATTTACAATTTCATTTTCACTTAAATTAGTATTTGTTACTTGAATAGTTTCACCATATACAACAGATTTTTTATATACAACTTCTAACTCAACTATTTTCTTTTCATTATATATTTTTTCTGGAACGGCTTCTATAGCAAATTCTATATATTTTGTATTATTGCAATGCTTATTTGTGTCTATATCTCTTCTTTGCATTTTAATATTTATTACGCTATCATACTTTTCTGGTTCATCTATCTTTACTTTTTCTTCTTCAAAAAATGTTCTATCTATTGCTCCATATTCAGTTATCATATCATCATAAGGTTTCATTGGTCTGCCAGTATTTCTATCTATAAGAGCCCACATCGAATCTGCTTCTGCTACTATCTTGCCCTCTTCATCTAATATATCAAAACCTCTAAATGCATGACATCCTTTTATTTTTCTTGCCCATGTTCTTACTTCTATTTTAGTATCTGCTTTAGGATAATAATACATTTTTATATGCCATGACATTAACACCCATGCAATTTTTAATTCATCACATTTAGTTGCTCCATATCCTATTGTTTTTGAATGCATTGTTGCAACATCTTGCATGAAATTTGATAAAGCAGAAAGCCTGCATCTATTGTGTTCATCAACTTCTCCATATCCAATTAAAAATTCATGTTTATAATGATATTCCATTTTTATCCTCCATAATTTTTGTAATTAAATAGTTTTAGTTCGTTGCCTAAGCATTTAAAAACCGCTTTAATAGCGGCTTTTAATAATTTTAATCATGTATTATTTTTGGTCCTAATCTTTTTCCACCAATAACATGATAATGTAAATGTGGAACTGTTTGTCCTCCATCTTCTCCATAGTTTGTTATAACTCTAAATCCACTCTTGTCTACATTTTTAATTTTTGCAACTTCTTGTATAAGCTTGTGGACTTCTTGTACATATTTCAAGTTACTATCATCTAATTCCATTATACTTCCTATATGCATTTTAGGTACAACTAAAACATGCACAGGTGCAACTGGATCTAAATCTTCAAAAGCTATTGCATATTCATTTTCAGCAACTATATTTGAAGGTATTTCATGGTTAATTATTTTGCAAAAAACACAATCCACTAATATCATCCTTTCTTAAAACTATTTTTCAAGAACAGCTTTTATTCTTCTAATGCCTGCAGCAACTCCTTCTTCTTTAATAATTCTAAAATGTCCCATGTTGCCTGTTCTCTCTACATGAGGTCCACCACAGATTTCTTTACTAAAATCTCCTATTGTATATACTTTTACTTTATCTCCATATTTATTTGCAAATAATCCTGTAGCACCTGACTTTTGTGCTTCTTCCAAACTCATTTCTTCACAAGTTACAACTAAATCTCTTTGAATTTGTTCATTAACTATGTCTTCAACTCTTTTTAATTCTTCAGGTGTAACTTTTGTTGGATTTGCAAAGTCAAATCTTAATCTTTCAGCAGTAAGGTTAGAACCTTTTTGAGTTGCATGTTCTCCTAAAACTATTTGCAAAGCCTTATGTAATAAGTGCGTTGCAGTATGATAAGCAGTTGTTTGCTCACTATGATCTGCTAGACCACCTTTAAATTTAGCTTCAGAACCAGCTCTAGATAACTCTTGATGTTTTTTAAATAATTCATGGAATTCATTCATATCTATTTTTAAGCCAGCTTCTTCTGCTAATTCTGCTGTCATTTCTGGTGGGAATCCAAATGTATCATAAAGTCTAAATACAACTTGTCCTTCAAGTTTATCTTTTCCTTCTGCTTTTGCTTTTGCAGCATTTTTAGAAAACTCTTTTTCTCCATTTTCTAGAGTCTTCATAAATTTATTTTTTTCTTCAACAATTACTTCTTTAATTGTTGCTTGATTTTCAGATATTTCAGGATACATTTGTTTAGTAATCTCTACAAATGTATCTATTAGTACAGTAACATCATCAGGATTAAATTCTATTTTTCTCATGTGTCTAATAACACGTCTTAAAAGTCTTCTTAAAACATATCCTTGTTCAACATTACTTGGTCTAACTCCATCAACAATCATGAACATAGAAGTTCTTAAATGATCAGCAATTATTCTGCTACTACTAATGTTATAATTTTTAGAAAGTTCTTTTGTTTTTGATATAACATCTGCAAATAATTCTGTTTCATATACATTGTCTTTGCCTTGAAGTAAGCTAATAACCCTTTCTAGTCCAAGTCCTGTATCAACATTTGGAGCTTTTAAAAGTTCATATTTTCCATCTTTAGTCTTGTTGTATTGCATAAATACGTTGTTCCAAATTTCAAGATATTTTCCACAGCTACATGTTGGATTACAGTTTTCAGAACATTTTTCTTTACCTGTATCATAAAAAATTTCTGTGTCTGGTCCACATGGTCCTGTTTCTCCAGCAGGTCCCCACCAGTTATGCTCTCTTGAAGCATAGTAGATTCTTTCTTTAGGAATACCCATTTCCATCCATCTATTAGCAGCTTCTTCATCTCTAGGAATTCCTTCTTCTCCTTCAAAAACTGTTACTGAAATTTTATTCATATCAAAACCTAAAACATCTTTTAAAAAGTTGTAACTCATCTCTATTGATTCATGTTTAAAATAATCTCCTAAAGACCAGTTTCCCATCATTTCAAAAAATGTTAAGTGACTACTATCTCCAACAGAATCAATATCTCCTGTTCTTATACATTTTTGATAGTCTGTAAGTCTTTTACCTTGTGGATGTGGTTCTCCTAGTAAATATGGAACTAATGGATGCATTCCAGCTGTTGTAAATAGAACTGTTGGGTCATTTTCTGGTACAACTGGTGCACTAGGTATTTCTTTATGTCCATGTTCTTTAAAATATTCTATGTATTTTCTTCTTAATTCATATGCTTTCATGTGTTTCCTCTCCTTTACATTAACGGTCTTATTATATACCTTATTTTCAAACACGTCAATTAGCAAAATTCTAATATATGCGTTTGAATTGTATTATAAAAAATAATGTAGTAATTTGTATAATTTATTTATACAAGCCACTACATTGTTTTTAAACAAAATTTAAATTTATTTTTTTTCTAAAGGAACAACTTTTAATGTATACCCAAGAGGTCTTAGAAGCCTCATCAAAGTTGAACATCTAGGAGCTCTTTTAAAAGTTTCAATTTTAGCAATAGATGATTGCACTATTCCAGTTAATTCACTTAATTCTTGCTGAGTTAATTGTGCTTTTTTACGTGCTTCAATTGTAGCTTCAATAATTTGCCTTTCTAATTCTATTTCAGCATCATCTTCTTTTGTAAAATTCAATTCTTTTTCAAACTCAGTCCAAGTCTTAAACTTACTCATTTTCATCACTCCTATCTGCATAGTCCTTTAAAAGTCTTTTTGCTTTTTCTATTTCTCTTTTAGGGGTTTTTTGTGTTTTTTTAGTGAATATACTTAATAATATAAATTTATTATTGCACCAACTTGCAAAAAGTATCCTGTCCTTTAGTGGTCGCAATTCCCATATTTGATTATCAATTTTTTTAATGTATGGCTCTCTCAGCTCAAAACCATATTTAGCTAACAAGTTGATATACAATCTTATTTTATTAACCTTTACTTTTTCGTCCTTATTATTGCTATTTCTTAAATTTATTAAATATTCCTGTATTTCACTTTTTCCATTTTTGTCTTCATATATTTCTATTTTATACATCTAGTTTACTCCATTTCTCCACCCTAAATATTATTATATCTTAAAAGGTATAAAATGTCAATATGCTTAAATGTTATAAAAAAGAGGCAAGTTGATTTTCTCAAAATGCCTCTGTACTTTTATTTATATCCAATCATATTTTTTTGCTAATTTTTTTCCTTTTTTCATAACCATATTTTTTATATCATATATTTCATCACTGGCTATTGTTCCAATCACACCACCTATCACAGCTCCTACTAAAACACCCGTTATCCAATTTTTCATTTTTCTTTTTCCTCCTTTTTTTCCTTTATATGTTCTTTTATAGTTGTTATAATTTCATATATCCCAACTGCTAATAAAAAAAATCCAAAATATCTTTTCAAATTTTCTGCTTCAATTTTACTCGTTAAGTATGCTCCAACTGCTGAGCCTATTATTGTTGTAAATAGTAATTTCCTACCAACTTTTTTATCTATATTTTGATTTTTTACATGAACTATAATTGCAATTATAGCAGTAGGTATAAAAAAGATTAAATTTGTAGCTTGTGCAACATGCTGACTTACAGACATAAATGTAACTAATATTAAGATTAAAATGCTTCCGCCACCCATTCCTAGTCCAGTTATTATTCCAGAAATTATTCCAACTAAAATCAATTCCATATTATTATCATACCCCTATATTATATTTTTTATTGATGCTCCGATTAAAAAAATATCAAAAATTAAAGCTAAATAAAATTTGGGAATTTTTTTCATTATAATTGCACCTAAAAATCCTCCTATACATCCACCAATTACAATATATAGAATTTTATTCCAATCAAAATAATTATAATTTGAATAAAAAATTGATGCTATTAAAATTGCTGGAAATATTGTAATTAAGGTTGTTCCACGAGCTTTATATTCATCTAATTTTAATATTCTTGTAAGTGCTGGATGCACTAATAATCCTCCACCCGCGCCAAAAAATCCGACTAGCAAAACCTCCAACTAAGCCAATAAGATATTCCATAAAAATTCTCCTCTCAAGCAAAAAAACTTGATATATTTATTATCAAGTTTTTTAAAATTTTTTATTCAATTTTTATTTACTAATTTTAGTTCGTTAACTAACTATTTATATTTAATTATTTGAGTTTTTCTTCTGTCTCATCTGGAATATAATATTTTGTACCAAGCATTTTATCTGGTAAATATTGTTGTTCAACTTCATGGTTTGGAAAATCATGAGGATATTTATATCCAACACCATATCCAAAATCACGCATACCGTCAGCAGGTGCATTTCTAATATGCATTGGAATTGTTCCTGTGTCTTTATTTGAAACATCGTTTAAGGCTTTATCAATTCCTAAATATGCTGCATTTGATTTTGGACTTCTTGCAACATATGTAGCAGCATGTGCAAGAATAATTTGTGCTTCTGGCATTCCAATTTGATGTATTGCTTGCATTGCTGCATTTGCAACAACTAATGCATTTGGATTTGCCATTCCAACATCTTCTGATGCGCATATTGCAATTCTCCTAGCTAAAAACATTGGATCTTCTCCTGCATAAATTGCTCTAGCCAAATAAAAAAGAACTGCGTCTGCGTCTCCACCTCGCATTGATTTTATAAATGCACTTATATTATCATAATGACTATCTCCATTTTTATCAAATTGTGCTTTCTTTTTTTGGATACACTCCGTTGCAATTTCTTTTGTAATTTCTATTACACCATCGGCATTCATATCTGTTGTTAATGTTGCAATTTCTAATGCATTTAATGCTACTCTAACATCTCCTCCAGATAATTCAGAGATATAGTTTATTACTTCTTCATCTATTTTTATGTTATATTTTCCAAGTCCTTTTTCTTTATCCTTTAATGCATTATGCATAACTGTATTTACATTTTCTATGCTAAGAGGTTCTAGTTTAAAAACTGTTGACCTTGAAATCAATGCTTTATTTACAGAAAAATATGGATTCTCCGTTGTTGCTCCAATCATTATAACAGTTCCATCTTCAACATATGGTAGCAATGCATCTTGTTGTAATTTATTAAAACGATGAATTTCATCTATAAATAAAACTACTTTACCAGATGGATTTAGCAAAGGATTTTTTGCATCTTCAACAACTCTTTTTATATCTGATACTCCAGCCGCAACTGCATTTAATCTTTCAAATTTATTTTTTGTAGTTTTAGCTATAACTCTTGCAAGAGATGTTTTTCCACAACCTGGTGGTCCCCATAAAATAATGCTAGATAATCTATCTGCTTTAACTAATCTATATAACATTTTGTCTTTAGATAAAATATGCTCTTGTCCAACATATTCATCTAAAGATGTTGGACACATTCTATAAGCAAGTGGTAAATTTTTATCCATGATTATTCCTCCAACTTTTTATCTTGTAAAATATAAAAGTGCTTTTTTAATAACTTCTTCAATTGACATATTAGAAGAATCAAAAGATGTAACTGCTTTTGTAGCTTCTTTCAAAGGATATCCTAAAACTTGCAAAGCACTAATTGCTTCATGAATATTATCATCCTTAGAAATTACAGCTTTTAATTCTGCATCATTTTCAGATAAAGCTTCATTTGCTTTAAGCTTATCTTTTAATTCTAATATTATTCTTTGGGCTGATTTTGCACCTATTCCCGGCAATTTAGTAAGTTCCTTAACATTATCCGTTATAACTGCTAAAGCGAAATTTGACGGTGTTATATTCGCTAAAATTGAATTTGCTGATTTTGCACCTATTCCACTAACACCTATCAAAAGTTCAAACATTCTTAACTCTTCTAAACTGTAAAAACCATATAGGCTAATCTCATCTTCTCTAACATGATAATGTGTATGAACTTTTACTGTGTCTCCAATTTCTCCAAGTCTACTAATTGTGGTAATTGGTGTAAAAATCTTGTATCCAACTCCTCCAACATCTATTACTACATAATCATTTCCTTTTATTTCTAACGTACCTTTAATATATGCAAACATATTCTTATCTCCTTTTTTGTTATCTACAAACAAATCTTAATATAAACGCACGTTCTTGTCAAGAGATTTTAAAAACTTTTGTGTCATTTTGACTCATTTTATTTTGCATAAATTTTCTTCTAATTCAAATAATATATTGAGGTGTTTTCATGAAAATTGCTTTTTTTGAAATTACAAATTTAGAAAAGGAAAGATTTTCAAAAGATTTAGTTGGAAATGAACTTTTATTTTTTTCTGATACAATTCAAGATGTAAACGTTTCTCATTACGATGATGCAGATGTGGTTTGTATCTTTATTCATTCTGAAATAGATAAAGAATTACTAAATAAACTTTCCAATTTAAAATTGATTTGTACTCGTTCAACAGGTTTAGATCATATTGATTTAAATGCTTGTAACGAAAAAAATATATTGGTTAAAAATGTTCCTCTTTATGGAGAAAATACTGTTGCTGAGCATACTTTTGCACTTATCCTTTCTTTATCAAGAAAAATTCATATGTCTTACGTTCGCTCTATTCAAGGTGGTTTTAGCACAGAGGGTTTACAAGGCTTTGATTTAGAGAATAAAACTATTGGTATAATTGGTGGCGGAAGAATTGGTCTACATGTTGCTAGAATAGCTAAAGGATTTGGTATGCATGTTAGAGTTTATGATATTAGCCAAGACCATTTCTTGGCTGAACTTATAAATTTTAAATATGTAAGTTTAGATGAATTATTTAATTCTTCTGATATTGTGACTTTACATGTGCCTCTAAATCAATATACTGAACATATTATAAATAGAAACTCTTTAGATAAATTTAAAAAAGGAAGCTTGCTAATAAATACTGCTAGAGGTGCTTTAGTTGATATGGACGCCTTACTTGGAGCTTTAGAAAATGGTATTTTGGCAGGTGCTGGTTTAGATGTCATTGAAGGAGAAGAATTATTAGTTGAAGAAAATATTTTTAATTCTCCTATTGAAAAAGCTGCTAAGCTTATTGTATCAAGTAAAAAATTGCTTGATAATGAAAATGTTGTATTAACTCCTCATAATGCTTTTAATAGCATTGAGGCAGTTAATCGAATTATAGATACAACAATTCAAAATATATTATCATTTTAACTATCTTTAAAAAATTGAAAATGGACTATAAAATATGAAGTGAACCCTTTTGCTAAACTTATTGTTTAACAATTTGAGTTCACTTCAATCTATTTACAGTCCATTTAATTTTCAATTATAGTTTTGTTGGTACATCATATTCAACACCAAATGTTTCTACAGTCATAGATTTAATAACTGGAGGGTCTATTGGAATGCTACCACCTTCCGATAAGGCACTAGATTCTCTTAAATACTTTGCATACACTCCATTATCTGTATATTTTTCTTCTACTATCTTATTAGCTTCTTCTTGAGAAGTAGCTTTATTTAATTCATCAATAAGTGCTTTAACATCATCTGAATAGTCTGTTTCAACAGGTACATTTACTATGTTATATACATTTTCCATACCCTCAATTACCTTACCAAAAGCAGCATAATTACCATCTAAACTTTCATGTGCGTCTTTACCTGTAACGATAAAGAATTGTGAACCTGCTGTATCATTCCCTTGACTTCTTGCCATCGAAACCACACCAACTTCATGGCTTAAATTATTTTCAAATCCATTTCCTGAAAATTCTCCAATAATTGTATATCCTGGACCGCCACTTCCATCTCCACTTGGATCTCCTCCTTGTGCCATAAATGATGGTACTACTCTATGGAATGTTAATCCATCATAAAAACCTTGTTCTATTAAATATATAAAGTTTTCTACTGTCATTGGTGCAATTTGAGGATATAATTCCATTTTTATTATTGCTCCGTCTGACATTTCCATTGTAACTATTGGATTTTGCTCAACATCTTGATATTTATCTGGTTTAGTTAGTTCAACTGTTTCTCCAGATTTACTATTATCTAAATTACTTCCCACATCATATTTAAATACTAGCCAAATAGCTAAAGCAGATAAAAGAACTATTATTATACATGTAATAGCAATTTTTATGTTCTTTTCTCTTCTTCTTTTTTTCTCTTGCTCAATTAAAACTTCTTTTTTCATTACCTTTCTCCTTATCTTTATTTTTATACAAAGAGTTTATTTTATATACTGCTTTCTGTCAATATATTTCACAAAAAAATCAAGGGTTTAATTACCCTTGATTATCATTTTTATTAACTTCCTTTAATATTTCTAATTGAGATATTAGTAGTGATTCCATTTTTGCTTTATAAACTTCAAACTGTTTTTTAGTGTCATCTAATAACATTTTCTTTTCTAACACTTGTTTATTGATATCATCTACTGATTTTAAAGCATTAAGCTCAGCTTCTTTTATAATGTTGTCAGCCTCAAGTTTAGCAGAATTTTTAACACTTTCTGCCGTTCCTTGTGCAACAACAAGGGCATTTTGTAAAGTATCTTCAATTGATTTATAATGTTGGATACCTTGATTCAACACTTCAATCTTATCTTTATACTCAATATTTTCTTTATACAATTTTTCATAATCAATAAGCAATTCATTTAAAAAAGCTTGTACCTCTTCTGTGTTGTATCCGACTCATGATTTGCTTACTGAATGTCTTATTTTCAATGTCTAATGGAGTTAACATACTTCTACCTCCTTTATCTTAAGCTTTTTATTTAATCCATGATACAGATAACTTATTCTTTATATCTTCTTTCATAACTTCATTTGTAATTTCATAATTAAATGGAGCAACTAAGAAGATAGAATTAGAAATCTTTTGAATGTTTCCATCCAATCCATAAACTGCACCACCAACAAAATCAACAATTCTTCTAGCTACATCTTTATTAACATATTCTAGATTAAGAATTATAGATTTCTTTTCTTTTAAATGTTCACAAATTTCTTCTGATTGCTCAAAAGTACTAGGTTGTGAGATTATAACCTTAACTTGTTGAACTCCTGGCATACCTACTACTTTGCTTTTTCTATTTGAAGCAGATGTAAAAAATCCACCTTTATTTTCTTCTTCAGGATTATTTACAGGCTCATCTTCATATCCATAATCCATTGTATCTTCTTCATTATCTGTCTCTACTCCTAGCATATTCCAAACTTTATTCATAAATTTACTTACCATTAAAATACCCTCCTAAAACATTCTCTTTTATCTTTTGTATATTACTTATTTTATATATAATTTCCGCATATTTCAATACAAATAAATTATTGTAACCTTAATTTAATATTGCTGTAACAATAGTGTAATAAATCGACATTCTTCATTATTTTTCATTTAAAATTACTTCATTATATAGTTTTAATGTGACAAAATTCTTAATATCATCATCTGTAAATCCCATATCTTTATATTCTTGGTCTGTGTAATTATCCACTATAACATAATCGCCAAATTCTTTAACTATTTTTACATATGCAATATCATTGTATCCAGCTTTTTTTATCGTAACGCTGTTCAACTTGGCTATAACTTTTCCTTCTGTATTAGTTACATCTTCTTCTGTTAATAATTTTCTATGTAGTTTAAATCCAGTGTAGCTCCACCAAACTACATCTAAGTTTATTTTTCTATATTGTGAAAGTTCTTCAATATTTGTTTCCAATTTTACTGTTATAAGTCTGCCCTTTGCCTCTTCAGAAATATATTCTATCGTTGCAGGAACAAGCTCAGTTCCTGAATTTTCAAATCTTAAATACAATTTGTCATTTAGCTTAGCATTTTTGCTATCTTCAGAATCCATAAAAAATACTATATAGCATTCAAAATTATTTATTATTTTTATTTTTGAATTATCTCTTGGTATTATTTTATTTGTTGATATTTTAAGTTTAGATAATTTATCTGATGTTAAATTAGAAATACTATCCTTTGTTAAAACATTTTCAAATCCATCTACTCTATATGATACAAGTCCAGCCTCTGGTGCTAATAGCTCTTTTGTTGAATCATTTATCTGTTTTTCATAATTATTTCTCTCGTTTATTAGTTCTTTTAATCTAGAGCCTACAGGACTTAGTTCTCCTGCAATTTGTGCTTTTTTCTTTATATCATTATTTAATTTTGTTTTTTCTTCACTTATTGAACTAATTATATTATTGTTTTTTATATTATCATATAATTGAATTTGTATGCTTGATTCAAGGGCTTTAACGTCACTTGGATAAATAGTTTGCTCACTTTCCATAGCATCTTGAATTTGCTTATCTAGTTCTTCAATTTTTTTCATTATTGCATCTTCTGAAGAAGATACAAATTTTGCAATCGTACCACTTTTGCTAACTCTAGTTGCATCTTCTGTTACAAGTTGCATAGTGCCAGTATAATTACTAGTATCCACAACATTTTCATCTCTAATAATATACCCAACTACTTCTTCATACTTTGTAAGTTCGCCATTTCTAACTAATGTTGTTTCTGTTGGCTTAATAAAAAGATGAACAATATTTATAGCGAAATAAGCAACTCCAATTATTAAAATAGAAAGTAATATAAAAATCAAATTATTATTTTTCTTTTGCAATTTTTTAATTCCTTTCTAAAGGCTTTAGATATGTTTTCACTTCTATTCCTTTATAGATTTAATAATCTCTTCTACAGCATTTTGTGGTTCAAGCCATGTTATTCTACTATCTCTTCTAAACCATGTTAATTGTCTTTTTGCATAATGTCTAGTTTCTAATTTTAATTTTTCTACCATTTCATCATACGTTAAATTGCCATTTAAATAATCTATTACTTCTTTATATCCAAGTCCTTGAAGTGCTGTTCTTGATATTTCAAATTTTTCTGTAATATCTTTTACTTCGTCGATTAACCCCTCTTCAAGCATCTTATCTACTCTCAAATCAATTCTTGAATAAAGTTTTTCTCTTTCCCAGTTTAGTCCAAACATTCTATAATCATATTTAACTTCTTTTTGAGATGCCTTGTCCAATTCTGTTTTTGTTCTACCAGTAACTTTGTATATTTCAAGTGCTCTTGCAACTCGTCTAATATTATTTTTATCAATATTTTCTGCAGAAACTGGGTCTATCTTTTTTAGTTCTTCATGCAATGATTCAGCTCCTTCTTTTTGAGCTTTTTCAATAAGATAATTTCTGTATTCTACATCTTCTTCTATATTTTCAAATTCAATTCCATTTACTAATGTATTTATATATAATCCTGTACCTCCAACAATAATTGGAGTTTTACCCTTTTCAAGTATTTCTTCTATTGCCTTTTCTGCCAAGTCTTTATACTTTGCGACATTAAATATTTCGTTTGGAAGAACAACATCTAATAGATAATGTTTTATTCCAGACATTTCTTCTTTTGTTGGTTTTGCTGTTCCTATATTCATATATTTATATATTTGCATAGAATCAGCAGAAATAATTTCTCCATTGATTCGCTTTGCAAGTTCTATTGAAACAGCTGTTTTTCCTGATGCTGTAGGTCCAACAATAACAACAACTTTAGCTTTCATATTTTATCTTCTCCCAAATTTTTTCTCGATTTCATTTTTTGTAATTCTAATAGCAGTAGGTCTTCCATGAGGACATGTAAAAGGATTTTCAAGTTGTAGTAATTCATCTAGTAATCCTCTTATCTCTCTTTCATCTATATACATATTAGCTTTTATTGCAGCCTTGCATGCGACTGTTGAAATAAATTTTTCCTCTATGTCTTGTTTATTCGTTCTATTAGTAATATCTAGTCCATCAATAATATCCATAAATAAAGATTTAGTGTCCATTTCATAGCAAACAACTGGTACTCCAATTATTTTTATAGTATTTTCTCCAAACTCCTCTATCTCAAAGCCAGACTGTTTAAAAAGTTTTTTATTATCTATAACCATTCTCATATCTTTTTTAGATAATTCAAGAACGTCTGGTAATAATAACATTTGAGATTCATTTCCACCTTCTTTATAAAAATTCTTTTTTACTTTTTCATAAAGAACTCTCTCATGTGCTGCATGTTGATCTAATATGTATATATCATTATCTAGTTGAAGCAAGATATATGTATTAAATGCAACCCCTAAAACTTTATATTCTGGTATCATAACTTTTTCTATAAAGTCTTGCTCATAAAATTTTTCCATAGGTTTTTTATGCATAGTTTCTTGAACTTTATTTTCTTCAACCGTTTGATTAGTTACTTTCGTTTCTTCTTTTATCTCTTCTTGTTTTGTTTCTTGCTTTTCTTCTGGTTTTATTTCTTTATCTATATTTTTAATTTTATCTTCTTGTTTCTCTACTACATATTCAGCTTTTGGTTCATTTACTTTTTCACTTTTACTAAAGCTATTAAATGTTTTATCTTTGCCACCTCTATATATTTCAAATAAACCTTTTTTAGAAGAAGGAATAACTGCAGGTGTTTCTTCTCTTTCAAGTGGTTTATTGTCTGCAGAAGATTCAATTGTTAAATCGTTTCCTAGAAGTGCGTTTTTTAATGCATGTAATACTGCTTTAAAAACTTTTCCCTCTTCAACGAATCTAACTTCTAGCTTTGCAGGATGAACATTAACATCAACCATTTCTGGATTCATAGTTAAATTTATTATACAGAATCCAAATTTACCTTGATGTACTAATGTCCTGTATGCTTCTTCTGTTGCTGCCGATAATGTTTTATCTTTAATGTTTCTACCATTTACATAGAACAATTGATTACTTCTATTAGACCTTGCTATTTCAGGTTTTCCTGCCACTCCAGTTACGTGTATTCCTTCATATTCAAAATCTACATTAACTAAGTTTTGAGATATATCTTTTCCAAATATATTAAACACTACTGTTTGCATATCTCCATTTCCACTAGTTTGTAAAACTTGTTTTTTATTATTTAATAATCTAAATGAAATATTAGGATTTATAAGAGCAATTTTTTCTAATGCAGTTTCAATATATCCTCCTTCTGTAAAGTCTTTCTTTAAAAATTTATATCTTACTGGCGTATTATAAAATAATTCTCTAACTGTAATTGTCGTGCCTTGTGGTGCACCACATTCTTCTTTAGATATAATGTCTCCACCTTCAACAACTATCTTAGTTCCAATTTCACTATCTTTGGTTTTAGTAATTACTTCGACTTTTGCAATAGCAGCTATACTTGCTAATGCCTCACCTCTAAAACCCATTGTTGAAATTTTAGTTAAGTCGGCTGCACTTCTTATTTTACTCGTAGCATGTCTTTCAAATGCAATCTCAACATCATCTTCTGCAATTCCTTTACCATTATCGGTAATTCTAATTAAAGATATTCCTCCATTTTCTACTTCAACACTTATAGAAGTTGCCCCTGCATCAATTGAATTTTCAACTAATTCTTTAACAACATTTGCAGGTCTTTCTATAACCTCTCCTGCTGCAATTTGATTGATTGTTAATTCATCTAATAAAACAATGCTACCCATAAAAGCCTCCTTTTATTTTCCCATTATTTCTTTTAACCTAATTAAATTTTCATAAACTTCTTGCTTTAGTTCTGGAACAATTTTTCCATAAGCAGGAATTGTTTCATCTGTATCAGGATCATAAGGTCCCATTTCTAATGTTAATACTTGAATTGATTTGCTTTTTTCTAATAAATAATTTAATATTTCAAAGTCTTCCTCATTCATTTTAGAATGATTTGCTATAACATCTCCAGCTTTATTTTTTACACAGCCAGACAAATGTATTTCTCTAATTTTTTCAAGTGGTAGAGCATCAATATACTCTTGGTATGGTATATCTAATGAATATGCTGCTGCCCTTGCATGTGAAATATCTAACAAAAAGTATGTGTTTGTTTCTTCTATAACTCTTTTTATAAATTCAGGTCTTGATATAAAGTAATATGGTGTATTACCTTTTCTAACTGGTGAATTTTCTAGTAATATATCATAATCAAAAATTTTTCTAATTCCTTCAACATTTCTTTTTATAGTTTTAATAGTATCTTCTTCATTTTCTAATTCATAATTTGAACCTGCTGAAATATGAAAAGAAATATATGGCACTCTAGATTTTTCAAAATATCTTTTCTGAAGGTCATAATCTCTATTTTCTAAAAAATCTTTTCTAGCAATGTTTGAACCATCTCCTGTCATTCCATGAAATAAAACTTTTTTTCTTTCTGCACACCAGTCAAAAGGAGATAAATCTCCATTTATACTAAAAAGTTTAAAGTAATCTACAAAATCAATTTTGCCCTCTTCATAAAGCTCTTTTACTTCTTCCATATAATTAACACTAAGTTCCATAACATCCTCCTAATAAATATAATTTAGTCATTACAGCTGTTTAAGCAAGTAGCAATTTTGGGCAAAATATTACTTTTTTTCAGGTATTCAAAAAAGTAATATTTTGCTGGACTGCTATGAAAAAGACATAACTGTAATTACATTTTAATATATAATGACTAAATTATTCATTTGTACTTTTAAAGTTTATTCTTCATTTTTACTAATGTATTTAATGCATCAATAGGAGTTAATTCATTTATATTTATTTTTTCTAATTCTGAACATATCTCTCCAAGTTTATAATTAAACAAATCAACTTGTGGTGCATTATTTGATACTTTGTTTTCTTTAACTTGATTTGCAATGTAACTGCCCTCTTTTAAGTTATTAAGAATTTCATTTGCTCTATTTACAATTACATTTGGTATACCTGCAAGTTTTGCAACATATATACCGTAACTTTCATCTGCTCCACCACGAATTATTTTTCTTAAAAAGATTACATCTTCTCCTTTTTCTTTTACTGCAATACAATAATTTTTTACACCATCTATTTTATTTTCAAGTTCTGTTAATTCATGATAATGTGTCGCAAATAAAGTTCTTGCTCCTATTTTTTCAGCTTTTGCAATATATTCAACAACAGCCCAAGCTATTGAAAGTCCATCAAAAGTTGAAGTCCCTCTACCTATTTCATCAAGAATCAATAAGCTTTTTTTAGTAGCATTTAAAACTATATTTGATACTTCGTTCATCTCAACCATAAACGTAGATTGTCCTGTAGATAAGTCATCTGAAGCTCCAACCCTTGTAAAAATTCTATCAACAATTCCAATTTTAGCATAACTAGCCGGTACAAAACTTCCTATTTGAGCCATTAAAACTATTTGTGCAACTTGTCTCATATATGTTGATTTACCAGCCATATTAGGTCCAGTAATAATATTAACTCTATCTTCTCCTGTACTTAAAAATGTATCATTGGGTACAAAATTTCCTGATGGCATTAAACATTCTACAACTGGGTGTCTACCATCTTTTATTTCTATAACATCTGAGTCATTTACTTCTGGCATAACATATGAATTGTTATCAGCAACTTCTGCAAATGAACACAAGGTATCAATAGTTGCAACACTATTACTGCTATTTTGTAGTCTTTCAATTTGCATAGAAATTTTATCTCTAATATTTGTAAAAATTTCATACTCCAAATTAACAACTTTATCTTGTGCTCCAAGAATTGTACTTTCGATTTCTTTTAATTCATCTGTAATATATCTTTCGCCATTTGTAAGAGTTTGTTTTCTAACAAACCTATCTGGCACACTATTAACATTAGATTTTGAAACTTCTATATAATAGCCAAAAACCTTGTTATATCCTACTTTCAAGTTTTTAATTCCAGTCTCTTCTCTTTCTTTTTTCTCTAAATTGATAATCCAGTTTTTACCTTCAGTTGATGCAGTTCTAAGTTTGTTTACTTCTTCATCATAACTAGATTTTATTATTCCACCTTCTTTAACAGAAATCGGTGGTTCCTCTACTATGGCCGACTCTATTAAATCTGCAACATCTTTTAATTCATCTAATTGATTATATAATTCTTTTAACAAATTAGATTTTGAATTTGCAAGTAATGATTTCAATTCAGGTAATTGTTTTAAAGAATTTTTAAGAGAAATCATATCTCTAGCATTAACATTACCATAAGCAATTTTTCCTGCTAATCTTTCTATGTCATAAACCTTTTTTAAATTTTCAGTTATATCTGAACGTAAAATTATATTTTCTTTAAGTTCTTTAACTGCTTCAAGTCTATTATTTATTTCATCAATATCCATAAGAGGTCTTTCTATCCAACGTCTTAATTTTCTTCCTCCCATAGAAGTTGAAGTTTTATCTAAAACCCAAAGCAAACTACCCTTTTTATTTTTTTCTCTGATAGTTTCTGTAAGCTCTAGATTTTTTCTTGCGATATTATCTAGAGTCATATAATTAGTTGCACTATATGTATTTACCTTGTTAATATGCTTTAGCTCTATTTTTTGCGTATCTTTAATATAACTAAACAATAATTTTGTGGCATCTTCAGCATAAGGTATTTTAGCAAGTTTAGCCATACCATCTATATTAGTTAGCTCTTCTTCCTCATCTCTTTTAGTTATGTAAGTATGAAATTTTTGGTTTATAGAATTTATAGCATAAGTATCTCCATACATTTCACTATTTACTACTATTTCTGCTGGTTCAAATCTACCTAATTCGTTTATTACTTTAGGAAGATTATTGCTTTCAGAAAATTCAGTAGTATAAAACTCACCTGTTGACACATCTGAATATGCAAGACCATAATTCATTCCTTTTTTATAAATACTTGCTAAGTAATTATTCTTCTTTTCATCCAATATGTTTGATTCTATAACAGTTCCAGGAGTGATTACCCTAACAACATCTCTTTTAACAATACCTTTGGCCGTGGCTGGATCTTCCATTTGCTCTCCAATAGCCACTTTATAACCTTTAGAAATAAGTTTTGCAATATAACCTTGAACACTATGGTATGGAACTCCGCACATAGGAGCTCTTTCTTTTTGTCCACAATCTTTTCCTGTTAATGTTATTTCAAGCTCACGAGATGCAGTAATTGCATCATCAAAAAACATTTCATAAAAGTCGCCTAATCTATAAAATAAAATACAATCTTTATACTCATTTTTTACTGCCATATATTGCTGCATCATAGGTGTCAATTGTTCCAATTTTTATCACTCCTTACCTACACAAATTTTATCATTTTACCTAGGGAAAATCAAGGAAAAAACGAATTTTAGAAATGCCCTATATGTGGTATTATGTAATCTTAAACAGTAACGATAAAATCGTCTTCCTCTCGGTAGTTCAAGCAAAATATTACTTTTTTGAATTCTTGAGAAAAAGTCATATTTTGCAAAGAATGTTACTAACTTAAACAGCAACAATAAAGGAACTGCAGTGTTTACAGTTCCTTTTACATTTATTTTTTACTTTTTGATTTTACTTTTGCACTTTGCGTTTTGCTAGATTTAGTAGCTGGTTTACTAGCAGTATTTTTAACTGTTTCTAAATTGTTACAATCTATTACTCCAGCTATATTTTCATTTTTCACAACATATTTTGCTTTAGAAGTAGCCTTTACATTCCAATCAGCTTTAAAAGTTTTCAAAATATCACTAGCAAACTCTTCAGGTTTAGACGTTTTTGATTTAACATCAATATTTATTTCAGAACCTTTTATTTCTACAAGAGCATCAGACATTTTATCTGAAGCGCCTATTTCATATCCAAATTTACCGTCTTTAGATTTTTTAACATTTAAAGCTTGAGAGCCAGTTGCAAACAAAATTTTATTATCATAAGTAGCATAAGTTCCTCTGCCCTCTCCTCCATAATTTCCAGAGTTATCAGGATAATTAACAATCTTTGATTTAATCTTATGCGTACGAGCTGCTTTAAATATAATTTCATCATTTTGCTCTATTCTAGCTTTTGGTTCATCATTTTTAAATAAAATAACATCTCTTTCTATTTCTGTTGGTCCAATATATTCTTTAAAATCAGTAAATTCTGGTTTGATTTTTTCATCACTAATGTATCTTACTTCTTTTTCTTTTGTTTCAATAGATGTTCCAAACTTCTTTAGATTATCTGGTAATTCTTCATCTGTTTTATACTTGTCCACAGTATAAATAGTTTTTGTATTAAACATCTCTTTTTTTACTTTTTCTGGAGCAAAAGGATTAACTGCAATTCCTCCCATTTCAAGTCTTTTCTTCATTTCATCTTCAGTCAAGAAACGCTCTATTGTTTTTCTTAAATATGATTTATTTCCATCAAAGAAAATTATCTCCTTCATTTTAGGATCTTTTTCTTTGTTGTTGTAGTCCTCCTCACTAGGATAAAACATTCTAGTATGTTCTAGAAGCTCTCCTTTCGCATTTTTTCTTTTTATTGTTACCTCAACTGATGCTATTACTTCCCATCTTGTTGGAACACTAATTTTCTTTACGATTGTTTCAAGAATATCTGTTGTTTCTAATTCTTTAGCCGTAACTTCTTCTGTAATTAAACAACCCATATTATCCATATAACTAATGCAATTTCCTTTTATTTTAGGATTAGACTTAGTTCCATATTTTATTGCTGCAAATTTATCTTTAAAGAACCTAACGAAACGTGAACCTTCATATACTGTTATACTCTCCGCAGGTCTCATAGCTCTATCATATTCCCCACTTGGTATATTAAATAAATCCAACTTCACTCCTCCTCATTTCCTCAAAACTTTCAACAAAACTTTAAAATAATTTTATCGTTTTACAAAACGTAAGTCAATGAAAAAGGGAAAATTTTGCATAGTTAATTTTTGACAAAAAAACAGAGGAAATTTATCTTTCCTCTGCAATTTTATTTTTGTATATTTAGCTTTCTTTTGCACCAGCATTATCTACTTTATTAACTTCTGTTATTTGCTTAAGAGCTTTTCCAAATTTTACTGTTGAAATTATATCAAGTATCCAAACTGCTAAGATAATAATTCCTATAACTTTGTACATTATACCTTTTGTTTCAATGCAAAATGAAAGCAAGATCATATCTGGTATTGCTGATAAAACTATATTTATCCAACTCAAAACAATTGATGACTTTTTCTTTTTATTTGCCATCATTATAGCCACAAATGTTAATATAGCACTAATAACTACAAAAATCATCAATAATACACCAAACCCTGCTACTAAAATACCTGCTGGGAACGTAATAAGAGTAAAAACTCCCGGCCTACTATTATAAGCAAATGTTCCTAAGTAAATGATATATGCTGCTATACCGAACAATACAAATAACATTATTAAGGAGTTAATAATAAATCTTTTCTTACTTTTATTAAATTCTTCCATCTTTTCCATATAATCCCTCCATACAAATATTTTATCATTCTTGTTTATCATTAACAAAGCAGAGAAAATTTATTTTTACTATAAACTAGAATTGTCGTCATGAGTATCAGTTTTTTCCTCTTCAATTACATTCTCATTACTACTTACATCAACATTTTCATCAGGAGTATCAACTTTTTCTCCTTCAATAATTTTTTCACTATTACTCTTTACATCAGCATTTTTTATCTCTTCTAATTTTTTAAGTTCTTTTCCAAATTTAACAGTTGCAATTATATCCAATATCCATACAGCTAAAATTGCAGCTCCAACTAATGCTGGTACTACAGAAAAAGAAAGCATTAGTGCAACTGACACTATAACATATGGTATTCCTAAAAGACCAATATTTCCCCAATTTAAAGCTATCGCTGCTTCTTTATTTTTATTCGCCATAACTATTCCAATAATTGTCATTATCAGACATGGTATTATAAGATGTAATAAAATAGCTGATAATATAACAATTAAAAACATTCCACCCAAAAGCGCAAATATTCCCAAGAATATAGCATATTCTTCTTTTTCATTTTGTATTTGTTCTACACTTAGCTTACCTATAATTTTAGGAATAAAGAATGCAACAATTACTAGCGTTATTGTAATTACAGACATACAAATAAAAAACACTTTACTTCTTTTCAAAGTATCACTATTTTCCACAAAATCATCCCCCTTTATATTTAGTTTAACATTATTTAATATTTTCCGCAATAAAAAAAGAAGGTACTATAACCTTCTTTTCTTCTAATATATTATAAACTAAGCAAGTTCTACTGTTGCTCCAGCTTCTGTTAAAGAAGCTTTTAGTTTTTCAGCTTCTTCTTTAGCTACGTTCTCTTTGATTGTCTTAGGAGCTCCATCAACTAAATCTTTAGCTTCTTTTAATCCTAAACCTGTAGCTTCTCTAACAACTTTGATAACAGCAATTTTGTTTGCTCCAGCTTCCTTCAATACAACATTGAATTCGCTCTTTTCTTCAGCAGCTGCTGCGGCTGCTCCTGGAGCTGCTGCTACAACTGCTGCTGCAGCTGCAGATACTCCAAATTTTTCTTCAATTGCTTTTACTAAATCAGCTAATTCTAAAACTGTAAGTTTTTCGATTTCAGCTATAATCTTTTCGATTTTTTCCATTTTAAATTTCTCCTTTTAATTTTTATTTCATGATTTTAAGAGTCATGATTCTCTATAATTTTTACGCATTTGCTTCTTCTTTTTGAATTCTTAATTGGTCAAGTACAACTGCAACATTTCTAATATTAGCAAGCAATGCTGTAGCAACTTGAGTAAGTAACATTTCTTTTGATGGTAATTTTGCAAGTTTGATAATTTCTTCTGCATCAATTACTTTTCCATCCATAATTCCGCCTTTAATTTTATAGAAGTCAGAATTTTTTGCATAATCATATAATATTTTTGCAGGACCTACATAGTCCTCATTGCTAAATACAACAGCTGTTGGGCCTTCTAATTTTTCAGCAATATCTTCATATTCTGAACCTTTTACAGCAAATCTTAATATAGAGTTTTTAGCTACTACATATTCAGTATTTTGATCTTTTCTAAGTTCAGCTCTGATTTTTGTAATATCTTCTACATTGATTCCTCTGTAATCAACTAAAATTACTAATTTTGCATTAGCAAATTTTTCTTTAAAAGCTTCAACATCTTTTTGTTTTTTAGCTAATACTTTAGCGTTTGGCATAATACACCTCCCTGTAATTTTTTATCGGTACTCCGATTATATTATTCGTGAATTAAAATCACGTATAAAACAGTTTTTTAATACAAAAACTTGACATATCTACCAAGGTAAACATGTCAAGTTTTAAACCGAACATTTATTTTACCTCGGTAGGTACAATTTACGCATAAATGCGACCTACTGTCTTAGGTTATTTAACTAATTTATTTTAACTGAAACACTTGGGCTCATTGTGCTAGAAACTGAAATGCTTTTAATATATTGTCCTTTAGCAGCAGCTGGTTTAGCTTTAATTATAGCATTTAATAATGCTTGATAATTGTCGTCTAATTTATCTGCTCCAAATGATAATTTTCCAATTGGGCAATGGATTATATTGTTTTTATCTAATCTATACTCAATTTTACCTGATTTAATCTCTGAAACTGCTTTAGCTACATCCATTGTAACTGTTCCAGATTTTGGGTTAGGCATTAAACCTTTAGGTCCTAAAACTTTACCTAATCTACCAATAATACCCATCATATCTGGTGTTGCAACGATTACATCATATTCAAACCAGTTTTCTTTTTCGATTCTTGGAACTAATTCTTCTGCTCCAACGAAATCTGCTCCAGCAGCTTCAGCTTCTTTAGCTTTATCTCCTTTTGCAAATACTAAAACTCTTTGAGTTTTACCTGTTCCATGAGGTAATACTATAACACCTCTAACTTGTTGATCTGCATGTTTTGAATCAACACCCAATTTAAAATGTGCTTCAACTGTTTCATCGAATTTAGCTTTTGGCATTTTTTCAATTAGTTCAAATGCTTGTTTAGCTTCATAAGATGTACCTTTTTCAATAAGCTTTAAGCTTTCTTGATATCTCTTTCCTCTTTTCATTTTTTTCCTCCTTTGGTAATATCGAAACTAAAAGTTTCTCCCATAAAATTTTTATTATTCATTAACAACTATACCCATTGAACGAGCTGTACCTTTTACCATGCTCATTGCTGCTTCTAAGCTTGCAGCATTAAGATCTTGCATTTTTTGTTTTGCAATTTCTTCAACTGTTGCCATATCAATTTTTGCTACTTTATCTCTATTAGGTTTTGCTGAACCTTTTTCAATTTTAGCAGCTTTCATCAATAAGTCTGCAACAGGTGGTACTTTTGTTACGAATGTGAAAGATTTGTCTTGATATACAGTAATAACTACTGGAATTGTCATACCAGGTTGATTAGCTGTTCTATCGTTGAACTCTTTAACAAATTGCATAATATTAACACCTGATGAACCTAATGCTGGTCCTACTGGTGGTGCTGGAGTAGCTTTTCCAGCTGGTATTTGCAATTTAATAACGTTAGTAACCTTCTTTTCTGCCATTTTATCCACCTCCTATTTATCCCATTAACTTTAATCTATTGCATAATATAATTGATTACATTTTTTGTATTTGTGAGAACTCTAATTCTACTGGTGTTTCTCTACCAAACATAGATACTAAAACTCTTACTTTTTCTTTTTCTGTATTGATTTCTTCAACAACACCTATAAAGCTCTCTAGAGGACCAGAAACAATTTTTACAGTGTCTCCAACTTCATAATCAATATTAACAGGCATTTTTTCAAATCCCATATTACGAATTTCTTCGTCAGTAAGTGGTACTGGCTTACCACCTGCACCAACAAACCCTGTAACACCTCTAACATTTCTTACAATATACCATGATTCTTCTGTAAGAATCATTTTTATTAGTACATATCCTGGAAAAACTTTTTTTAGTGTTGTTTTTTTCTTGTCATCTTTTATCTCTATTTGCTCTTCCATAGGAACAACAACTTCTTGTACAAGATGTTGCATTCCTCCATTATCAACAGCTTTTTCTAAAGTATCTTTTACTTTATTTTCATAGCCAGAGTATGTGTGTACAACATACCATTTAGCTACATCTGTGGTATTTGTATTATCTTGAGGCAATGGTTATTCCTCCTTTTTATTTAATTATTCTCCCGAAGGTATTTCTCCAGAAATAGTCTCACCAGATATTGCAATATCTCCTGATACTTCTCCGCTTAATTGATTAACTTCTCCACTTGTTTCGCCAGAAGTTGTTACTATATTGTTTATTATGTCTTGATGTGTCAATGAACCAATCCACCAATTATTTAGAGCATTAAACGCTAAATTTAATACTATAAGAACTACCGCAATTAAAAGAACAAATGTTATAGTAACAAATGTGCTTTTTACAGTTTGCTTACCTGTAGGCCAAATAACCTTTTTAAGTTCTGACATCATTCCCTTAAAGAAGCCCTTTTTATTAACATTCTTGTCTCCTTGCATCTTAAAATCACACCTTTACTATATATTTATTTAGTTTCTTTATGTAATGTATGTTTTTTGCAGAATCTACAATACTTTGACATTTCAATTCTATCAGGGTCATTCTTTTTGTTTTTCTTTGTATCATAATTTCTTTGTTTGCATTCTGTACATGCTAATGTAATCTTATCTCTCATTTTATACACCTCCGTAGGTAATCATAGTTCTTTATCCTTAAAAAAAGAACCTCTATTTGCGGTTCGCTAGCTAATTTTACCATGTATTTGCTCTCTTGTCAACAGTTTTTGGCAAAAAGTACAAAAAGTCTACCCACAAAATAGGTAGACTTTTTTATACAACTAAGTCACAGGTAAATTATCATATTTCATCAAAAAAACTTTTAGAAATCCTCTATAGTTGCTGTTCATAATTTTCCTTATATTTCCAGGAGATATTTCTTGGCTAGATACCAAGATTGCATTATTTTCCTTTGCACAAGAAATAATCCTGTAATGTTTAAACACTATCATGCCTTCTTGGAAAAACGCCATATAAATATTGTCCTCTACATGCACTTCAATCTCTTGTGGTCCCATTATCAAAAGTTCTGTCTTGCTTGAAATAAGCTTTAAAAGTGAATTTGCATCTGATGGATACTTTATAAACATTTTTCCATCTACATATGCTACCGGTGCTTCCGATTTTTTTAAAACCGGATTAAATTCTTTCGGGATTTTAATATCATTGTTTATATGTTTTCCCTGTTTTTGCTTTTCTGAATTCTGCTTTTTCTTAACTTGATGAGAAATATATCTTGTTTCTACTTCTCCTCTAACTAGTAACGTCATTTCTTTGTCTGCAGTTACAAGTATAACTTTTTTCTTATTTTCTAAACAATATTTTATAAGACAATCATCTGGAACAGGCAAGCTTTCATCAATTTTTACCGTTAAAAATGTCTTGTCATCTTCAGCAGCTGCTGTAAGCAAATGCCTTGCTCCCTGCCCATCAGCATCATTATACCTTTGCAAAGCATGTAACTCTCTAATCGTTAAACTTGTTAAAATTATTTGTGTATCATTTTCGTTAGCTTCTTTAATTAGATTTCTCCAAACCTGTTCTTCTGAAGCTATCGAAGTATCAATAACAAATTTCTTTTTTCTTTTAAAAGAGTTCTTTAAAAAATTCTTTATTTTAGAAATCTTTGTTACATTGCCTTCTGAAACTGATTCATCTTTCCGACTAAGTTCTTCTCCGTATAACTTTTCTGATAACTTCATACAAAAACCCCTTTCAAGTTTCGGTTTTTAATTAGAGTTTCAAGTAATAACTTCACCTCTTCTCACGATTATATTATACCGGCATTATACAAAGTTTTTCGCATAAAGTCAATATTATTCATATTAAATTTATATTGCTCTATCTGGGTCATCACTAAAGAATTCTCTTGTTGTAACATTTTTCTTTCTTCTCTCTTCTTCTACTTTTTCAGACATCATATCTTTTACTACATTAGGATTTTTTACACCAACAAGTGTATATACAGGAGTTGATCTATCAGCTGTATGAATTTCTATAGTACCAACATTAAATAATCTATTAAAGAGTGATTTATGAATTGTAAAATCTAATATTCTATATAATCTTATTTCTTCTTCTTTTGTGCTTAAAGCTCCTGTTGTAATCAATAGTTTTTCTTCTGTTAAAACATATTTTGTGAATGATAATGGTAATCCGAATAAAGTTCTTTTTCTGTCCTTCCATAGAATCTCCATTATTTAGTCACCTCCTCATACATTTTCTCTGCATCATTTACCATTTTTTCTATTGAATAGTTTTCTACCACTATTTTTCTGCCATATCTACCAAGCTCTTCTTTATCTTCTTTAGACATATTATAAACTTTTATTATATCTTTAGTTAGTTGTTCTTTGTTAACATCACTGCATTCTCTACAGCAGAAATTTGTGTTAATTGCAATATCTGTTTTAGTTTCATCAAATATTCCTATGTGCCCCTGTCCATAGTCTTTATTCCCAGCCAATATTACAGGTAATTCAGTTGACATTGCCTCTAAAGCAGCTCTACTGACACCCACAAACAAATCACTTTCCTTTAAAAGTTCCGATACGTCAGTTCTAATTCCTGTCATTATAACATTATCATAACTTTTAGCCAATAACTTAAGTTCTTCTTCTTTTTCTCCTGAACCAACAATAATTATTTGTACTCCATCTTTAATTTTTTCATTTAATTCTTTTGAACTTTCTATTAACATTTTTGCTACATTTGAAGACATGTTATCCAATCTACTAACATGAATTATAGTAAATTTTTCTTTACTTAGATTAAATTCTTTTCTTATTTGTTCATTATTGCCATTATGAAAAACTTCAGTATTGATGCCATTTACAGTAACTTGTATGTCTTCTTCACGTATTTTATACACATCCATTACTTGCTTTTTTATGTCTTCACTAACCGCTAAAGTTTTTTCACCCCAATTAGTTAATAATTTCAAAAGAGGTGTAACTTTGTATATACCATGCACCGTTGTAACTAGTGGTATGTTCATCTTCTTACATACTTTTGACGCAATAAAAGCAGGTATCCTTGCATGGGCATGGACAATATTTATTTTTTCATCTTTAATTATTTTCTTTATAGCTTTATATGATTTAAATAAGTTTTGTGGTCTTTTATTTTTCAAAGGTGCATAGATATGCTTAATTCCACATTCTTCTAAAGCCTCTGCATATTTGCCTCCAGCAGACATTACAATAACATTATTTCCCTTTGAATGTAATCCTTTAGCTAATTCAAATATATGTGTTTCTGCACCGACCAACCTGCATTTCCATTGTGACTAAAAGTATATTCATCACTACGCTCCTTCACTATACTCTATACTTCCTATTTTTCCTAAATTTTTAACATAGCGAGTTTCAATATTCTTTTCACTTCCAACTTTTAATTCTATACTTTTATTAGCATAATATCCTGAATCAGTTACAGTTCCAGGTGTTTCTATAGTTAATACAACATCATATCTATATGGATTTTCTAATTCTTTTGTTTTTCCATCTTCTAAAGAAGAAAATGCTTTTGATGATGTAGCATCAACATTTACTATATTTCCAATATATACATTTGTAGAACTATCATAAACAGCATCTCCCGAAACATATGCATGCCAAGTATAATCTCTAACACCGTTTATCTCAACTGTATATTTTATTTTCCCTGGTGTTGATGCATCTACTGTTTCATCTAAAGTTTTAAATTTTAAAGCACCAACTATTACAAGAGCAATTATTAAAAGTATAATTCCGAAATCAAACAAATTGATTTTTCCAAATAATTTTCCATCTTTTATCATTTTATCATTCCTTCCTAAAAAACAAAGCTAGGTTAGAAAAATTAAGGCAATTTTAGAAATCAAATTTATATAATTATGCAATGAGAAGTTATACAAAATTGCCTAATTATTCTTCTACATTCCTTATCTTTCAATCGTAACAATATATCCAACACCTGCATATCCTTTTCCTTTTACATATGCTTCTTGACCAACTTTAATTATATAATCTCCAACTGAAATATTTTGGTCTGTCACAACCGCATCAACTTCTATAGTCAATATCATATCTAATGTTTCTTCCATAGGTAAATCTGTTTTTATATATTTACCAGTTTTTAAATCATATGCAAATCTTTCTGATGGTACAGCTTCTTTTTTAATAACTTTTCCAATGCAAGAATTTTTCAAGCTATCATAAATATTTGTACCTTCTTCAATCATGTCAAAAGTTTTTGGTAACGTTTCATTCGTTCTAACTTGGTATATTACTTTTGTAGTATTAACAGGTGTAATTATATTTTGTGATTTGCTAACATACATATAACCAAATATGCATGCTATTAGAACAATCAAAATAATTATTACATCTAAAATGTTAATCCTTTTAATTCTTGGTTCTTCTTCCATTTCTTCATAAATCCTTTCAATATTTTTTGTATAAGTTTCAACTGTAAATTTTTCTTCATAAATTTCTTTGCTTCTTCTGTGCATATATTCTCTAAGATCATTATTAGTTAGTATCCTAACTATTGCATCTGCAGTATCTCGAGAAGATTTTATTGGCACTAAATATCCGTTTTCTCCATTTTTAATTACTCCACTATTTCCACCATAGTCAGTAACAACTGCAGGTATGCCTAAACTCATACCTTCAAGCAATGCAAGACTAGTTGCTTCTGTTCCATAAGAACAATTTACTTGAACATCAAATATATTCAAATAATCTTTTACGTTTTCTATAAATCCTGTAAATATAATATTCTTTTCAAGTCCAAGTTCTTTAACTTTTTTCTTTAAGTTTTCTTCTTCTAAACCAGTACCTAATATTAAAAATTTAGCTTTAATTTTCTTTTCATTTATAATTAACTTTGCTGCATCAATAAAAAACTCATGTCCTTTAACTTTTTCTAATCTTGCAAGTATTCCTATAACATGCTCATCATCTTTTATTCCTAATTTCTTTCTAAGCTTTTGTTTTTGTTCAGCCGTAGTTTCTTCTACTTTATCTACTCCATTTAAAATTACATCTATTTTTTCAGGTGCAACTCCAGTGTCTGTCAAATTCTCTTTAGCAGCATCAGCAACGGCTATAATTCTGTCTGAGAAAAATTCATTTATAAACTTACTAATAGCTTTGCCTAACATGCTTTTTGAGAAATTGCTGACAGGAAAAACACTATGTCTTGTAAAAACAATTTTACAATCTTTAACAAACTTCGCAGCAATTCTTGCAGTCACAGATGAATGTGTATGAACTATATCTGGTGATTCTTCTCTTAATATTTTAATAAGTTTGAATAGCGATTTAAAATCCCAAGATTTATCTTTCAATCCATCTATCTCTATTATTTTAACACCAGTATTTGCAAGCTCTTTAATAAGCTTACTTTCTTTTGGTAATATAATAGCGATTTCAAATTTTGTTTTATCAAAATTTTTACAAAAATTGATTAAGCATTTACCAGCTCCACCAATATTTGTATCACTAATAACATTAACTATTTTTATCATTATCTTTCTCCCTTAAATTTATTTTAGATGCGGTAATCGAAATACCTATAATTATCCAAAACATTAGAAAAACTCTATAATTGTACCATGTATGGTCTGTCATGCTTTGAAGTAAAAATCCTAACATACCTGACATCAAACCAGCCAAGACAATATTTTTCTTTTTCTTCATACTAATTATTACTTCTTTAAAATAATTGTACATTACTCCTACCATTGTTAAAAATCCAACAAATCCATATTCAACAATAACTTGCAAGTATAAATTGTGTGAATGAGGCGCTGATACATTATGATAAGAATATAATGGATATATTGTATTAAAACTCGTTATTCCCATTCCAACTCCTGAAAGCCAATAATCTTTAAGCATTGCAAGAGTTCCCATCCAAATAAATACTCTATAAGATGTTGATGAATCTTCCATATTACCAATACTCATAAATCTATTTATAATAGTTTCTGGTAAAATAAATGGAAGACTAATTAAAGCTATTATTCCAAGTATTATAAATCTTCTATCTATCATTACAGCTAAAATAAATATTGCAAAAAGTATTCCAAGCCAACAACCTCTAGAAAATGTTAATATTAAGGCTACTCCAGAAATTCCTAAGCATACCAATAAATATAATTTCTTTTTCCATCCTTTTTCTGTCCAAAACAAAGCTGCAGTAAGAGGAACAATTAAAAGTAAATATTCGCCATATACATTTGGATTTTCAAGTGTTGAATATACTCTCATTCTGATATCTTCAAACATTTCTCCATCAAGCCAAGCTTGTGAATATACATCGCCAAACATATATTGATAAAGGCCATATATTGCTGTTAAAGTAGCCACTGTAATCAATACATAAAGTATTCTTTTTAGTTGTTTTTTAGTCGTTATAGTATTTATTATTACAAAATAAAATAATACAAAACTAATCATAAGCATAGCTATTTTTATACTTTCTGCCATAGATATTGATATTAAAGCAGATATTCCAATAACTATTGCAAATGCAAAAATCCATGTATTTATTTTATAATGTTTAAACTCAAATTCTGGTGTGATACTTGCCATTAAAAGTAATGAAAGCATAGATGCTAGTGCCATTACTAATACCATCATAGTTGGTATTACTGGGGCTAACGCAATAGTAATAGTTACCCAAATTAGTGGTTTTGCAAATATACTGTTTTCAAAAATTTTATCAAATTTAAGTTTCTTAGCTATTACTCTAATCCACTTTAAAAGCAATTCTAAAAATCTAACTATCAATGAAGATTCAATATTTTCACTTTTATATTTATCTGTTAAAAATGTTTGCACAAAAAAACTTTTATTAAAAACTTTATTAAACCAGTTTTTAATTATTATGCATAATTTATATATATAACTTTCTTTTAGTATTTTAACCATATTTTACCTATTCTTTCCTAAATATACTTTTACCTAATTATATATTGAAAAACGAAAATTTACAACTATTCTGCATGTAAATTTTCGTTTAATTGTATAATTTTAACTATATGTTAAAAACTAATTATTTTTAGCAAAATTCCATGAATCTCTGCACATATCTTCTAAGCTTTTAGTTGCTATCCATCCAAGTTCTTCCTTGGCTTTACTTGGATCAGCATAGCATTCTGCAACATCTCCATCTCTTCTTCCAACAATTTGATAAGGAATCTCTATATTATTTACTTTGCTAAATGTTTTAACAATATCTAAAACCGAATATCCTACTCCTGTTCCTAAATTAAAAATTTCAATTCCGGCATGTGTTTCAACAAATTTTATTGCATCTACATGTCCTTTTGCTAAATCCACAACATGAATATAGTCTCTAACTCCAGTTCCATCCTTTGTTGGATAATCGTTACCAAATATATTTAATTCAGGTAAAACTCCTTTTGCTACTCGAGTTATATATGGCATAAGATTATTTGGTATTCCATTTGGATCTTCGCCAATCAAGCCACTTTCATGTGCTCCAATAGGATTAAAATATCTTAGGAGCACTACTGAAAACGATGGATTTGCTTTAGATATATCAGTTAAAATTTGTTCATTCATAAGTTTTGTCCACCCATATGGATTCGTGCAAGAAGTTGGCATACCCTCTTTTAATGGTAATTCTTTTGGAACACCATATACTGTTGCAGATGAACTAAAAACTAAATTTCTAACATCATATTTTTTCATTGCTTCTGCAATATTTAAAGTAGAAACAATATTGTTTCTATAATATTCTATTGGCATAATACAAGATTCTCCAACAGCTTTCAAACCTGCCAAATGAATTACAGCATCAATATTTGATTTTTCAAACAATTCAAATGTAGCTTCTTTATTTGTAAAATCTATTTCATGAAATTCTATTTCTTTACCAACAATAGTATTTATCTTATTTAAAACTTCTGGCTTGCTGTTTGAAAAATTATCTCCAATAATTACTTCATAGCCTTGATTGCATAACTCAACTGCGATATGAGAGCCAATATATCCAGCTCCTCCTGTTAATAATATTTTCATAGTTACTCCTTTCTAATTTATATTAAATTTATATGTAAAAAGAGGCAAAGAGCAATTCTCTATGCCTCATCTAAAGTTCTATTTTTCTAATAGTGGAAATTGTTGCAACATATCCATTTTATATCTTCCAGATACAATGTCTTGTCTGAAAGTAATTAAAGTTTTATCCATCTCAGGTTCTAGTTGTCTTAAATCTGTAGAATAATAAACCTCAATACCTTTCATTTCAGCATGTACTCTTTTAAATGCTTTAAATATAGAAACGATATGTTCATCATCTTCTCCAATAATTATAAGCTGTGGCTTTTTATCAAATCCACAATCTTTAGCTTGGAAATTTTCATAAAACTCTTCATACAATTTTATCTTTTCCATAAATTTTTCTTCCCAGCCAGCATTTCTTCTAACTACTTCAAAAATAATATCTACTTTTATATCATTTTTTACTAATATTACTTGACCACCAGTTGGTTGAAATTTAATATTTTGACGTTTTGCAAATAATGTTGGTTTAAGCACAAATCCTTTATATGCGCCAACCTTTTGCATATAAGCAATAATTGTTTGATTTCCGGCTAATCTTCTTTTTAACATATATACAGGTTTTGTATTATCAGTTGGTTGCCAAACTGTTTTTATATCTCTTGTATTTAATAAATATTTTCCAACTTTATCTAAACAATAAACTCTATAAATTCCTTTGCCTTCATCACTAGAAAAATAATATCTTGTAATTATTTTGCTCTTTATCATATCTTCTAACTTTTTATTAAGCTTATCTTGTGATTTAATTTCAATTCCTTTTTGCATAAGCATTTGATATATTTGTCTTGATGTAATAAATTCAAAATCATTTATAATTTCCAAAATTTGAAAATGTAATTCATTGATATACCCTTTATCAATTTTAAAAACCACTTGGTTAATTGAAGCATATCCATCTCTTCCATCAAAAACCTTGATTTCATTTTCCCTCATCGCAAATGGCGATTTAGGTGCTTTAATAGCATTATCTTCTACCATTACCTTTCCTCCTTTAATTAATCTAGTATCACTAGTTTAATCTTTTTAGTTTCTGGCGATATTTTTTTAATATATACTTTTACTTCATCGCCATAAGAAACTGATAGCTTTTTATCTTCTGCCAAACCAACTAGATTCGGCCTAAGCTCAATGAAAACTCCAAATTTTTCTCTGTTCCTAACAATTCCTTTTACAACAGTTTTTTCTTCGAAATCTTTAGCATTTTCTTCCCATGTTCCCTGCAAATCTTTATAATTCAAAGTTATTCTACCTGTATCTTTATCATAATTTTTTATTTTTACTACAACAAGTTCTCCAACTTTTAAAATATCTGCAGGTGTTCTAATTCTTGAAACAGAGATATCTTCTATGTGAAGCAAACCCACAATACCTTTTTGCAATTCTATAAAAGCACCATAAGGCTGAATGTTTTTTACTTTACCTTTTACAATCATTCCCTTATGCAACTTCTCATAAAACTTTTTATTTTGCTCACTAATTTCTTGATTATATTTATTTGGCATTGATAACAATACCTCCCTATTCAACATCCTGATAATCTCTGCAAGATTATCATAATAATTATATCAAAATGCAACAAAGTAAACAAGTATTTTACTAAAAAAAGAGGATTTTAAATCCCCTTTAAATATTTAAAAATTTGTTTTAATTTTTTTAATAATATAAAATAATACTATAAAAAATATTACTAAAAGTGCATCCATAGTATAAAAAATATAAGCAGAATTATTTTCGATACTATCAGTAGTTTCTAAATTATCTCCAGAATTTATTATTTGGTTTTCAGAATTTATTACTTGTTCTCCAGACATTGTATTTTCTAAATTATCTAAATCAGAAAGATTTGACTGACCTATATTTATATCATCATATTCTACCAAAACCCAGCCATTTTTCCCATTATAATTTGTATATATTGAACAAATATCAACATCAGACATTCCATAAATATAAGTAATATAATAGCTACATTTTAATTTCGTTCCAACAGGTATATCTTGAACTATAACCTCATTTTTAGCGTCCTCATACATATAAACATCTTTATATAGTTTTCTCATATATTCTGGGTTTTCTTTTATTGTTGCTTCTCCAGATATACTAAATGCACAACTATTGCAATCTATAAATCCTGAAATTCCATCGTATGTAATATATAATTTATCATATCCATATGCTTGAAAAATATTATTACTAAATAAATAGTTTGATATTTCTGTATAGCCAGGTATTGTTCCAACTTTTTCCCCTTTATTAGTTATATCAGTATCTTTTATTGTAATAATTTTATCACTTGTATTAGGTAAGTAATATGCAATATCTTCCAAGTTAAAATTATATATCCAACCCTCTTCTCCATTATATTTTACATGACTCCATACCATATTCGTTTCTCCGCCAATTATATACTCCTCTTCAATTAAATCCGTATCGTATGGTATTGTATATAAAATATCACTTAAGCAAGATGGTTGCTTATACATTTTTTCTCCATCGTTGTTAACTATTTTAATCTTTTTTGTTTCTTCAATGCTATTATTAAAAGAAACATTATCATCTAACATTATTAAGTCTTTTATATTAACTAACGTTATTTTAACATATGACTCAAATATGCATGCATAAATTTCTCCATTATATTCAATCTCATAGTCTATATTTAATTCTGTGCCATTTTCATATGTTCCAGTTAATTTAGGTTCTTCTTGAATAATAGTATCATTTATAATGTAATATTTTGCTCCAAGTGAATTTGAAACGATTGCTTTATATGAAATTTTATTTACTGTTTCTGCATATACATTTAAAGGTATTAAAAGAATACTCAAAAACAAAATCATCATTAAAAATTTTTTCATAATTCTTAAACTCCTTTTTTATTTTATTGTTTTTATTATAACATAAATAAAATTTTTCTTACAAAAAAAGTAGTTAATTTAAAATTAACTACCTTCTTTATATTTTATTAAACTAATTGTAAAATAACTGTTTCAGCAGCGTCGCCTCTTCTTTGACCAAGTTTAATTATTCTTGTATATCCACCTTTTCTATCTGCATATTTAGGTGCGATTTCATCAAATAATTTTGCTGGTAAGTCAACACTTTTTCCATTTTCATCTTTAACTTTATTTAAGCCATTCATTATTTTTCTTCTAGCTGCAAGTCTTGATGGATTGTCTTTCTTTACTGATTCAGTAACTTCTTCTCTAACAACTTTGTAGAATTCTTTTCCGTTTTTGCTAGTAGCTTTTTCAGTAATCTTATTACCTTTTTCATCTACTTTAGGTCTTGAAACTTTTTTATCTACCATTTCAAAGTTATCTTTTTCTTTGATTGCTAGAGAAATCATGCTGTCAACTAAGCTCTTTACTTCTTTAGCTTTAGCTTCAGTTGTTTCTATTTGGCCATGTAAAATAACACTTGTAGTTAAGTTTTTAAGCATTGCCATTCTATGATCAGCAGTTCTTCCTAACTTTCTATTTTCTGCCACTTTAATTTCACCCTTCCTAAATAATTTCTAATCTTCACTAGGAGCAAAATCTAATCCTAAAGAATGTAATTTATTTGTTACTTCTTCTAAAGATTTTCTACCTAAATTTCTAACTTTCATCATTTCTTCTTCGGTCTTGTTAGTTAAATCTTCTACATTTATAATGCCAGCTCTCTTTAAGCAGTTATATGATCTTACAGATAAATCTAATTCTTCGATAGTAGTTTCTAGAACTTTTTCTTTCTTAGATTCTTCTTTTTCAATCATAACTTCTGTATTCTTAGTAGCTTCTGATAAATCAATGAATAAAGCCAAATGTTCATTCATTACTTTAGCAGCAAGACTTAATGCATCATCAGGAGTTAAACTTCCATCTGTCCATAATTCAATAGTTAATTTATCATAGTCAGTGATTTGTCCAACTCTAGTATTCTCAACATAGAAATTTACTTTTTTTACTGGAGTATAAATAGAATCAATAGCAATAACTCCAATAGGTTGATTTGGTTGTTTGTTTTTAACTGATGGATTATAACCTCTACCTCTATTTGCAGTAAGCTCCATATGAAGCTTACCACCTTGAGCTAAAGTTGCAATATGTAAGTCTGGATTAAGCACTTCAACATTTGCATCTCCAACTATATCTCCAGCAGTTACTTCGCCTTCTTTTTCAACATCGATTCTTAATGCTTTTTCTTCATTATCAAAAATCTTTAATCTAACTTGTTTAAGATTTAAGATAATTTCAACAACATCTTCAACTACTCCAGGAATAGTTGTAAATTCATGTTGAACACCATCAACTTTCATACTTGTTATTGCAGCTCCTGGCAATGATGATAATAATATTCTACGCAAAGAATTTCCTAATGTAATACCATAACCTCTTTCAAGGGGTTCACAAACAAATTTTGCATACATGTTATCATTGTCTAGTTTTAAACACTCGATTCTTGGCTTTTCGAATTCTATCATTCTCTGACCTCCTAAATAATATTATAAATTTTATTTCTTTATCAATTATTTCTATTTAGAATACAACTCAACAATCAAATGCTCTTGAACTGATAAGTCGATTTCATCTCTTGAAGGAAGAGCTACTACTTTTCCAGTTTTGTTTTGAAGATCTGATTCAAGCCATGTTGGAACTGGTCTACCATTTTCAGTAGCTTCAACTATTGCTTTAAAAGCTTCACTATTTTTGCTACCTTCTTTAACAGCAATTATATCTCCAACTTTAGTTAAATATGATGGTATATTTACTTTTGAACCATTAACTGTAAAATGACCATGTCTAACTAATTGTCTTGCTTGACCTCTTGATGTTGCTAAACCTAATCTATATACTACATTGTCTAATCTACTTTCAAGAATTTGAAGTAATCTTAAACCTGTGATTTCTTTTGATCTTTCAGCTTCTTCAAAATATTTTCTAAATTGTGATTCTAAAACACCATAAAATGCTTTAGCCTTTTGTTTTTCTCTTAATTGCATACCATATTCAGATTGTTTCTTTCTTCTTTGACCATGTTGTCCAGGACCATATGCTCTTCTTGTTATAGCACATTTGTCAGTATAACATCTTGAACCTTTAAGAAACAATTTTTCGCCTTCTCTACGGCAAATACGGCATGAATCATCTATATATCTTGCCATTTATTTATTCATTCCTTTCATCATTTAATTAAACTCTTCTTCTCTTAGGTGGTCTGCAACCATTGTGAGGAATTGGAGTTACATCTTTAATCATACTGATTTCTAGACCTGCTGTTTGAAGTGCACGAATTGCAGCTTCTCTACCAGCTCCAGGTCCCTTTACATATACTTCTACTGTTTTTAAGCCATGTTCCATAGCTGCTTTTGCTGCAGTTTCAGCTGCAGATTGTGAAGCAAATGGTGTGCTTTTTCTTGAACCTTTAAATCCAAGTCCACCAGAACTTGCCCAAGAAATTGCATTGCCTTGAACATCTGTAATTGTAACAATAGTATTATTGAAACTAGAGTGAATGTGAGCTTGCCCTTTTTCAATATTTTTACGCTCTCTTCTTTTTCTAGTTGTAACTTTTTTAGTTTGTGCTTTAGCCACTTTATTTCACCCTCCCTTATTTCTTCTTATTTGCTACTAGTTTTCTTGGACCTTTTCTAGTTCTAGCATTTGTTTTTGTTCTTTGTCCTCTAACTGGTAGATTTTTTCTATGTCTTAAACCTCTATAACAACCAATTTCCATCAATCTCTTGATGTTTAAAGCTGTATCTCTTCTTAAGTCACCTTCAACTTTATAGCCTTTATCAATTATTTCTCTAATTTTGATTACTTCTTCTTCTGTTAAATCTTTAACTCTAGTATCTGGATTAACTCCAGCTTCTGCTAATATTTTGTTTGAACTTGTTCTTCCAATACCATAGACATAAGTTAAGCCTATTTCAACTCTTTTTTCTCTAGGTATGTCAACTCCTGCTATACGAGCCATTTAAAAAATACACCTCCAAAAATTGTTTTAAAACTTAACATTTAAAATGTTAAAACTATAGATAATTATATAGAAATATTTTCTATATAACATTATTATTGCAGTTATCTAGTGACGTAAATAACTGCTATATGTAAATACCCTCAAAGAATCCGTTCGACCGGACAGCCGCACTTTTAAGGTATTCATATCAATATTAAAAATTCATTTTGATATGGAAAATTCCATACCATGTAATTAGTGTTGCAATTAACCTTGACGTTGTTTATGCTTAGGGTTTTCACATATAACTCTAACTACACCTTTTCTTTTGATTACTTTGCATTTTTCGCAAATTTTCTTAGCTGATGGTCTTACTTTCATTTTTTCCCCTCCTTAAAAAATTTTAAGTTTTATATATAATCCTCTTTCGAGGTAGCCGCGCTTATTTAGCTCTCCAAACTATACGTCCTCTATTTAAATCATATGGCGACAATTCAAGTTTTACTTTATCGCCTGGTAAAATTCTGATAAAATTCATTCTTAACTTACCTGAAATATGAGCATGTAGTTTATGTCCATTTTCAAGTTCTACTATAAATTCAGCATTAGGTAATGCCTCAACAACAGTACCATCTACTTCGATAATATCCTCTTTAGACATACTTTACCTCCACACAATTCTTAGAATTTTAAGACTTTTTCGAATCAAACGGATAAAAAGCCATTTTCTAACTCATTTATTATACAAACTTTTCATAAAAAAGTCAACAACTGAACATAAAAAAATTATGTTTTTAAAAAATTTTTTTTGCTAATTATACCTGTACTTCCGTTAGCTTAGGAGACATTTCTTTTTAATGCAAAAAACCAACCTCTTTCGAGATTGGTTTTTTTATTTTAAATATTAGTGTGTTCCTGTTGATTCATAATCATTATTGATTCTTACATCTGTCTCGTATATTACCATAGCATAATCTTTTGCACTGGCTGGTAACCAAGCTACATTTCCATTTGGTAGAGCTATATCATCTTCGTATGCTTCTTTTTGCCATTGTGTATTTCCATCTGGCTTTGCATATGATAAGTACTGGTCACCATTTTCTGCTTTAGTAATTAGACTTTCAAATGCTACTATTAAGTATCCATTCTTTAAAGCTCCTTTTCCAGCTTTTACATCAGCTATTGGAGTTCCTTTTGTAACTACTACTGTGCTTGCTGGTACTTTTACTTCTCCATACCATCTTCCTATTGAACTTATTATTTTGTCTTGGTCAGTTGGTAGGTTTCCGATATCTTTTCCCCATCTTGCTCTTGTTAATTCTTGACTTGTTCTATATGCTACTATTCTTGTTACTGCATTTAATATTATTTTTGAAGTATCTCCCAAACTATTATCTACTGTATAATTTACTGTATTTCCAGTTACTCTTCTTGTTATTCCTAAGTTTTCATTATAGTTTGCAAAGTATTTTACTCCATAGTTTTGTGACATTCTTTCTGTTATAGTTACTGGATTTGAAGTCAAGCTTACAAATCTTTCTCCTATTCTATGATAATATAAGTCTACTTCTTGTGCTTCTCCTCCGTTCTTTGATACATAATAGTATTTTGGCACTGCTTCAATTGTTTTACTTGTTTGACCTGTTCCTCCATCTACTTTTAAGTCAAAGTATGCTTTTGCTCCCATCTTTAGGCCATATCGATATCCTGTTACACTATTTTGTCCTGCTTGTCCTATTGGGAATCCTGATGCTGTTAATACATTTTTCATGTTTGTCCAACCTGCATCATCAGTTGCTCTTATTTGTATATCATACATCTTTCCTATTATTTTTACAACAAAATCTTGTGTTGCAGTATACTTTGATATATCTGTATTTGCATTTACTTGACTTGAATTTACTTTACCATCATCTATTGCATTTTCTGCTATTACTCTTGTATATATCTTTGTTGTCTTTCCATTCCATACTTCATCTTCCCATGTTGGTATCATGAAATCAAATCTTTCTTGTGATGCTTCTAAATCAATCCAAGTTCCTGCTCGATAATAAGTATCTTTATATACTATTCCAAAATCAAATTTTGCTTGTTTCTTCATTGCAAATGAATCTGAACTTGGTTTTTGTCCAGCATGTCCTTTAAATGTTGATTCATCTTCTTTCAAAGCTCCATCCCAGTTATATGCTTTATTTCCATATCCTGGTGCATCTTTATGTGCTCCATTATGTGGTATTACAATTGTAAATGTTTCTCCCATCACTATTGCGTTTTCTTGTTTATTTACTAATTGATTATGTTTATTGTTCTCTGTTAAATCTAAGCTTGCATAGTCTACAACTGGTGTGTGTACTACAACTTTATTTCCTGGTACATCTATATAAGATGTTGCAGTTGCTGCTGGGTCTCCTGCTTCTACATCATTTACTCCGATTTTTTGATATTGTTTAAAGTATATATCTGCAAATGTGTCATATGTTTTATTTTCTGAAGTCTTTTGTACCCACATATCTGTATTTCTATATAATGTATTCGGACCTGTCCATGGTGTTGGATCTACTAAATCTCTACATCCTATTCCATTTTCGCCCATAGTCTTTAACTCTGTTACAGTAAACGTTCTTGCTAATGGTAATTCTGCACCTGATAATACTATCCAGTCTCCTCCATCTTCTTTTATTACATGGCATCTATCCATTCTTATTTTTGCTCCATTATTTGCTAGTATATCTAATATTACACCAGCATTGCTATATTCTTTCTCGATTTTTGCCATATCAGGTTTTCTATGGTCTAATTCTGGTATTGTATATGTAAAGCTTACTAATTGTCCTTTGCATATATCACCATCATCTGTTGTTACATCTCCACTTACTACATCTGATATTGGAGTTCCACTTAATCCTACTATTTGTCCACCTTTTGTATAGTCAAAATGTGGTATTGTTTCATAGTTTGCTATTATTGTTGCTCTTCCTTTTCCGTCTCCTTCTATACCTTCTGCTTGCATTGCATCATCTTTCATCAATGCTTTATTTAAGATTTCTAGTACACATCCTTCAGATGAGTAATATTGTACTGGTACTTTTACTGTAATTGTTGTTGTTTCTTCTGATGCTTCATCTATTATGTCTTTTCCTACTCTTCCTTCTTCCATTTGTTTTATTATATCTGTGTTATTTGTTACATAGTATTTCTTTACTAGTTTTATTTGTAAAGGTACATACATAGTTCTCAAATGATATTCATTCTTTAAGATAAAGCTATTTGTATATATATTTCCATATAAATCTTCAGATGTTGGTATTGAAGTCTCTACATTATATTCTTCATTATCCCCTCTTGTATTTGATCTTAACAATACTGTTGCTTTTGCATCTGGATCTGGTGTATATCCTCCATCTGGTGGTGGAGTTACCGGATTTGGTGGATTTGTTGGTTTTGTAGTTACATATACAAATATTATTGTTCTCTTTCCTGGTTGATTTTCTACATGTACTGACTCATATGGTGGATCGTGTCTTTCTCCAGAATCTTCATAGTGTTCATTATTCCATCCATTATCTAGCAATTCTTTCTTTGGCATTACATCCACACCTTCTGGTTCCATCTTATGATGTTCATCTGGTGCTAATGTTGTTCCATTTGTATCTTGATGTTTTACTATTACTTCATTTTCTAAACTTTCATAATAGAATTTTACTGTTATATCATTTCCTATCTTTTGTATCTCATTTAAAATTCCTGGTCCTACTGCTCCTCCAGATGATGTAAATGCCCAGAAATACGTTGAATCTACAGGTCCCCATGTTCCTAATTCTTTAACTCCATTAAATATTTTTACTTCCTTGAACAAATATCCTTCTGCATTATATGTTTGTCCTGTTAATCCCCATGTGTTTGTTCCTAATGTTACTAATGATGGTATATAGAATGATACACCTGTTAAAATCATGTTAGCTGGACCTAAGTTTACACCATTTGTATCTTTCAAATAATCTCCACTCATGTTATGATGACTTACTTTGATTGTTATTGTTGAATATTCAAATTCTATTACCATATCTGATTTATGACCAACTGATTCTTTTGTATTTAAAGCTGTAGATACTCCAACTTTCTTTTGAACCTCTTCTATACGTGGATCATCATCCAAAAATGTAGTTATTTTAGATAAATCAGATGAATCTGTTAATTTATCTACATCAACATCAACATTATATGAACCATCTTTTAAAAGTTTCCCATCTTTCGTATTCAATTCCCAGCCAAGCAATATATATCCTGGCCATATAAACTTATTCAGTGAAGTAATATTATGCTGTGTAACATATTCTCTTCCTTCATCCGTTTCTATTTTACAATTACAACTTGCACTTGTACATACATGATTTGGGTCTGCTGTACTATTCATCGCATTATGAAACTCCACAGGTTCTAATGTATTTTTAGTTGTATCTATTAGTATTTTTTCTCCTGTATTACCTATTTTTACATAATGTTTTATTTCCAACATTATAGGCTCATAAACAAAAACAACTGTATATTGTCTACGATTTAACCCTAGTGGTCCTACATTAACATGACTTTCTTTTTCTAATTTTTTCAAATCACTAGCTTTTGGCGTTGTTGTAAGTCCCGTTAAAAGTTTATATCCTTTATATCTCCATCCTAATCTATCTAAATTTTCATGGTCTGCATCAACAGGAATATATAAATCAGAATTTTTATATGACCATGCTAATTCAGTATAATTCTTATCTTGAGGTGCTCCAGGAATTTTTTCTGCATTAATATCTCTATAGATAACTTTAACATACCCTAAAATTTCAGTATACGCACTTGAACCTAATGCTCCTCCTGCTAAAGAGCAACTTCCATTAACATATAAATGCTCTTTGTGGTCAAAACCTGTTTGTGTTCGTCCATCAACAATAACTTGATATAATGCTCCATGTCCACTAGGTAAATTAGCTTCCCAATGTGTTTCACTACCATTAAGTACAGTATCAACAATTTCAGTATAATGAATTCCAGCAAATACTTGTGCTTGCAATCCCCACTTCGATATAGGTTCTTGAATATATTCTTCTGGAAGCTCTAAAAGATCTTCACCTGGTTTTTGCTCTATCCAATCTTCTTGATAATCTTTATACGCATTATCGTGATATGCATAATTTTCATGCAAAAAAGTTAATATAGTATATTTAACTTCTTTTACAGCTTGATCCTCCTTTGTCATATACGGAGGATAATTAAAATCAACAGTCACTGTAGAAGCCTTTTTTTCCCAGTCATGTCCAGAACCTATCATTTCATATTTGTCTTGAATTGGATATTTTGAGATATTTGTTTCATCAAGCTTATCTGTTCTTTTCAAGGTTGCTGTACAATTAGGATTATTACATTTTTCTCCATCATTTGGGTAATTAAACCAATGCTGACTTCCCCATTCTTCATAGTCCGATGCTGTTGCATCGCATTTTTTACATTTATGATCTACTCCTTTTGCTCCACCTGTTATTACGTGATTTTCTTGCCAAGGACCTCCTTTACAAATACTACATACGTCCTTCTTATGTTCATTATAATCAACCTTTTTCCACTCAGTATTATGTGCTTGTGTAGCAACCTTACCACAAACTTTACATGTTCTTTGATGGTTATTTTCATCTACAGATTTCCAAGCTGTCCAGTCATGATTACCATATACAGTTCTTCCGCATGTACTACACTTACGATAATGCTGATCAGATCCTCCTTGATATAATACCATATTATGCTTTCCACTATTTTGTTTTGCACCACATGAACATTCTTGCCAATGGCTATCTGAATCATACTTATATCCGCTCCAACTATGCGTGTGTTCTTCTTCCTCATCATCCATATACTTTGTCACAACTCTTGTTATTTCTTCTCCTATGTTTTTCAATATTCTGTCATCTTTTTCTTCTGCAAATACTACCCCTAATGATAATACTGTTATTACTATTAACATTAAGGCTATTATTTTTTTCCTCATCGCTATTCCTCCTTAGTATTTTCTCTACTATTATTTAGTAAATCTGTATATCATTGTTGCTGCCTCTGCTCTTGTCATTGATTTATCTGGTCCAAATGTTCCATCTGGATATCCAGTTATTAGACCTCTATTAACTGCATGTCTTAATAAATATAAATCATCATAACTTAATAATAATGTATCTGCAAAATCATCTTGCTTTTTATCAAATTGTGCTTCATGATCTTTGAATACCATATCAGCTACTGATATTATTTTTGCCATTTCCATACGTGTTATTGGCTCATCAATATTTTTTGATGTGATTGAACCTTTCTCAACAACTCCATATGTTTCAGCTATACTTACATATCCACCTGCCCAATGGTCCATTTTATTTTCTGCTTCAGTAATGTCTAACCAATCTGGCATACAGTCTGCAATTACCAATTTTATAAATTCCGCTCTGGTAATAGTTCCTTCTGGTCCAAATGTTCCATCAGGGTAACCATTTATTACCCCATTAGAAGTTAATTCGTTGATATACGTTTCTGCCCAATGTCCTGCTGGCACATCTGAAAATGCTGCATTTACCACAAGTGGTATTAGCATTACCATGCAGAGTGTCAATAAAAATATTTTTTTCATAGCTTCATCCTCCTAAAATTATTTTACAATATACCAAAATTTTATCATATAAAAAATAATTTTATATAGTTTTATAAAACTTAATCTTTTTGTAATATTTTTGTAATAATATTTAATTCTTTACTTTCATCTACGGACTATGGTTTTAAATAAACTCGATTAGATTTTTATTGCATAAAAAAAGAAGTAAATTATAATTAACTTACTTCTTAATATTATCTTCTAGCTTCTGTGTCTCGACTAAGTCCATATTTTTCTAATTCATTTAGTTCTATCATGCCTAACTTAGATGAAATATTTTTTATAATTTTTTCAAATGATGTTTCCGCATTTTCATTTTTCTCTGCAAATGTTTCTGTGCGTATATCTTCTAACAAATTGTTTGGTTTTTGATTTACAATTAGTTTTACTTTTTCTTCATCAACACTATACATATTATATATTGCATTTTTATATTTTTCTAATTCATTTTTATCTTGACTAGATAAATTTTCATTATGCATTGTTGTTTCTATTTCTGCTAAAACATCTTCAGCACTATATGTAACGTTATGAGATAATCCAATTGCTTTTGTATTGTTTGAAAAATCATTTAATAAATTCATCTTTTCTTTAACCTTTGCTAGCCTGTTTTCTTTTTCTTTTTGCTTTCCAAACATTTTTTCTATAATGTTTATTTTCTCATTATTTATTTCATCTGTTTCTTTTTTTAGTGCAGTCATTTCTTGTTTTGCTCTAATTGCTATAACTTTTGTTTTTATTTCTCTTTTAAATTCATTTTCTTCTATTGCAATAATTTCTTCTTCTTTCATATCAAGATTATTCATTGCAAAATTCATTTCTTCGTTTATTTCTGAAACTGTTCTATTACTAGCTTGTCCAACATTATATTGCCATGAATTTATTTGACTTATTATATTTTGACTTGGAGAATCATATTCTATTCCAGATAGTTTAAACTGTTTAATTTTAGAATTTAATTTATTAGTTATTCTAACTTTAGTTTCATTTATCTTACTCTTTACTGTTAAAGAGTTATCAAGGTATAGTTCAGCATTTTCTTTTTCAACATCTTCATTTACCACTTTACCACACCTCACTTTACAAATAAAATTATAGTTTGGTTAATACTTCTGCTCCTGTTTCCGTAACTAAAACTGTATTTTCATAATGTGCTGAAAGCATACCATCCGCAGTTATAACAGTCCATCCATCATCTAAAATATCCACTTGATATCTGCCTTCATTTATCATGGGTTCTATTGCAAGTGTCATTCCAGGAGATAATCTTGGTCCCTTACCAAATTTACCATAGTTTGGTATTCCTGGATCTTCATGCATGCTTTCCCCAATTCCATGTCCTTGAAAGTCTCTTACAACTGAGAAACCATTTCTTTCAACACAATCTTGAATTGCATAAGATATATCTGAAATTCTATTACCTGGTTTTACTTTTTTAAATCCTGCCCAAAAGCTTTCCTCTGCAACTCTTACTAATTTATTTGCCACTGTACTGCCAGTTCCAACAACATAGCATCTTGTAGCATCTCCATGAAATCCATTTTTATCGCACACTAAATCTATGCAAATTAAATCTCCATCTTTGACTCTTCTTGGACCAGGTATTCCATGTATAACTTCATCATTTATTGAAATACAGCTTGCGGCTGGAAATGGATTGCTAGAACCCCTTGGATATCCTTTGCAAGAAGGATTAGCTCCATTTTCTTTAAACACTCTTTCTACTATGTCATCTAATTCTTTTGTAGTTATACCAACACGCAATGCCTTTTCTACTTCTGCATGTGCTAATGCAACTATTCTACATGCTTCACGCATCTTTTCTATTTCTTGTTTTGATTTAATAGAAATCATTTAAATATCATCTCTTTCTTAATTTTTTAATGCCTTTTTTACTAATTCTACTGTATCTTCAATACTTGCTTGTCCAGATACTGTAGTTAAAATTCCCTCTTCTGCATAATATTTTATAAGAGGTTCTGTTTGTTCATGATAAACATTTAATCTGTTTGTTACAGTTTCTTCATTATCATCTTTTCTTATCGATAATTTGCTTCCGCATTTATCACATATTCCTTCTACTTTTGGAGGATTATAAATTAGATGATATATTTCTTTGCAGTTTGGATTTTCACAAGTTCTTCTATTTATTGTTCTAACCATTATTTCTTCATCAGGAACATCTAGATTTATTACTTTATCTATTTTTATTCCAGTTTCATTTAAATATTCATCCAAAGCTTTTGCTTGTGCTAAAGTTCTTGGAAAACCATCAAGTAAAAATCCTCTTTCTTTGCAGTCTTGTTCTTCAAGTCTATTTTTTAATAAATCTATTACTAATTCATCAGGTACAAGTTCTCCTCTATCAATAAAATCTTTTGCTTTTTTACCAAGTTCTGTTCCTTCAGCAATATTTTTTCTTAATATATCTCCTGTAGAAATATGTGGTACATTATAATCTTCTTTAATCCATTTGCATTGTGAACCTTTACCACTTCCTGGTGCACCTAAAATTATCAATCTAATCATTATTTACCTCCTATTTAATTGAATATTTTTCAAACAATGCTTTTGCTCTGCTTAAAATATCTGTTACATCCTCATTTGTAGGTGTTACACCTTCTTCGTATTCATTATCTATTTTTATATTTTCATTTTGATTAAAATAATATTTGCTAATTCCTTCAACAGTATTTGAAATGCTTTCGTATAAAATTAAATTTCCATTATCATCAAAATAAAATACTTGATTATTCAAGAAATCTATATCAGGTATTACTTCTATCTTTCCCGGTTTAACATTTATTGTTACTGCTAAACTTGTTTGATTAAAATATGTTAAAAAATCTCTTGCTACAGCCCCTATAATTTCAGGTGCTAAATTTTCTTTAAGTATTGCTTGATTTTCATTATTTTCAATATTTTGAACCATATTATCTATTTCTTCAATAGGGTCAACTACTACTGGAGGTGGTGTAACTTCATCTTCGCCTGATTGATTTTCATGTTCTACATCATTTATATTATTAAATATCTCAGGGTTATGTTCGCCAGAAACTTGATTTGAAATTTCTCCTGATTGATCTTCATGTTCAGCATTTGTATTTATATCTCCAGATAAATTATCATTTCTAACCCCACCATAAATCAATACATAATATACTACAAATCCAACTAATGCAACTACAATAAGTGTTACTAAAAATTTTACAAAAGATTTCATTTTAATCACTCCAAACTATTTTTTAAATATATTTTTTATTTTTAATATAAACTTTGAAAACCACGATTTCTTTTCGACTACCATAGGTAAATTATTTGCTTTTTCTTTTTCTTGTGCAACAGAAAGTTTATTTGCGTCTTGAGGTCGTTCGTTTAATTTTGAAAAATCATATCTGTCTTTAATCTTTTCTTCATTTTGTTTCAATATCTCATCCATTTGTTTTTTATCTTCTTCAGATTTACACCAATAATAATATCTAAAATATGCAAGTATCACCCTAGTTTCATATAAAATTTTTTGTTCATCTATTGATTTATTGGGGTCTATATTAACCTTATAACTTTCATCTTTACAATCATGCATCATTCTTCTATATTTCAATGGCACTTTTTCTACATATTCATCTGGTAAATATTTTAATATTTCATCTACCTCTGTATATGCTTTTTTTGTTACTTTTGTCATTTGTGTTCACCCTTTCCTTAATGCATAGGTGGAGGAAATCCTGGCAAGAATTCTTCCTCTTCTTCTAATTCTTCTTCATTAAGTTTTTCTTCATTTCCCATATTTGGATCTAAAACTCCATGTTGAATATCCTTACCAACCTTACTCAAATCTCCTTTAGGAATTCCTTCAAAGATTTCTTTAGGATTTGCTTCTATTATCGATGTCGCAAGGTTTGCTACCAAAGAACTTGCTACCCCTATTGCTGGACTACTAGATGCAATAATCATAGGAACTATTTCTTTTGCAATAATTTTTGCTAATATTTTTCTTAACTCTTTACTTCCAATGACAGCCTGTGCCTTATTCCATATAGATTTGCAGATTCCTTGTTTTTTTTCTTGTGGTTCCTCTTTTTCGTTATCTTCATCTTTTTCATCATCATGTGCTTTATCTTCTTTTTCAGTTGTCGCAGCATCAATATCATTTTTGTCTATTCTGGCATATCCAGATTTATCTGGATTTTCATCTTTATCCATTACTTTATCTTTATCATATTGAAGTAAAATATATGTTTCAGCATTATTTATTTTTGCAGGAAATCTATTATCTCTTACAGCATCATATAAACAAGATACTGATGTTTTTATTTTGTCCCATTCTTTAGCATCTTTTCCTAAAAAATTTTCTGCTTTTCCTGGCAATTCTACCATATATACTATGCCTGGTTGTCCCAAAAATTCTTCTCTTGTGTATTCTTTACCTTCTTGTAATCCTAACGCTCTTATGCCAGATTCTCTTCTCCATTCTTCTGGAGTTTTTGACTCTTCTTCTGGTTCTCTATTATCATATATTTCTTCTTCAACGTCTTGCTTATCATCTTTATCTTCTTGCCCTATTTCATCATGATTATCTTCCGACTTTTCCTGTTCATCTTTTTCCGTCTCTATTTCTTCTTGTTCATCTTTCTCTGGTTCTTTTTCTTCTCGTTCACTTTGTTCTTCTTGATTATTTTCTTTTTGATCATCGTCTTTTTCTAAATTATCATTTTCTTTTTCTTCCAATGTCAACAGTTTTTCTAGTCTTTCTTTTTCATCTTGTAATTTAGTTAATTCACTAAAATCAATTGTTTCTTGAGACAATACATCATTTATTTTTTCTTCAAGACTTCTAATATCTTGTTCAAGTTCCGCTCTTGTATCTTCCTTCGCCATACAAAGTTTCCTCCTTCGTATAAGTATATGAATATTATATCATTTAGTATTTTTATAAGCAAGATAGTAAGAATAAAAATCAAAGATTTTCTTACGGATGCTTATAGTCTCTATTATCACATTATTTAAAATATATAAATAAAATAAAAAAACACCTTGAGCAAATCAAAGTGTTTTTTCATTTTATTTATATTCTAATCTAAAAATCCTTTATAATGTCTTGTAAGCATTTGTGATTCAAGAGCTTTAACAGATTCAAGTGCAACACCTACAACGATTAAGATTGCAGTTCCTCCAAAAGATATTTGTAATCCAGCGAAAGCTGTAAGTATTGGTAATACAGCTATTACTGCTAAGAAGAATGCACCAAAAATTGTAATATTGTGTAATATTGAATCTAAATATTCTTTAGTAGGCTTTCCAGCTCTAACTCCGGGAATAAATCCACCATTCTTTCTTAAGTTTTCTGAAACTTCATAAGTATTAAATGCCATTGCAATTGTATAGAAGAATGTAAATCCAAATATCAATAACAAATATACTACTATATGAATTAGTCCGAATGTAACCATTTCTGAAGTTGATGCTCCACTCCAATTCATTGAAGTAAATGCACATACTTTATATACTCCTGCCCAAAATCCTGTGCTTGTAGCAACATTATTATTAACTAATTGAATAATCATTGCAGGGAATTGTAATAATGACATTGCAAAGATAACTGGCATAACACCTGCCATATTAAGTTTCATAGGAATATATGTACTTTGTCCACCATACATTTTTCTTCCAACAACTCTCTTTGCGTATTGTACACTTACTCTTCTTTCTGCTTCTGTTACCCAAACAACACCTGCAACCAAAACAACTGCTCCTATTAAAACAGCTATTGCTATAAGTAAGCCTGTAGCACTAAATACACCATCAACAAATATTAAGCTCCATAAATATGTTGCTGCATTTGGAATACCAGAAACGATACCAGCAAAAATCAATAATGAAATACCATTTCCAATTCCTCTAGCACTAATTTGTTCACCAATCCACATAAGCAAAGTTGAACCTGCTGTTAATGATAATACAAATAGCATTGGAGCCAAAACTCCATTAGATAAAAATACTCCTTGACCTCTATATGTTAAATATAATGCAAATGCTTCAATAGCAGCTAATACTACAGCAGCATATCTTGTATATGCTGAAATTTTCTTTCTTCCAGCTTCTCCATCTTTAGATATATTTTCTAAAGCTGGAATAGCAAAGGTTAATAATTGAATTATAATTGATGCAGTAATATAAGGGCTTATTGACATTGCAAATATTGATAAGTTTGAAAATGCTCCACCAGTAATTACATTAACAACTGATACAAAACCAGAAGAAGAAATAAGGTTTAGTCTTGCTGCATCAACACCTGGTGCTGTAATAAAAGCA
>CANQBB010000003.1 GCA_947588905.1 uncultured Clostridia bacterium | reverse complement strand
CGAAGCAATTTCTACAACTGTTGCAATTATTTGTAGCGATAATAGTGCCAGAATATATGTCTTTTCTGTCTTTTTATATTGTTTAATAGAAAACAACGATAAAATAATACATAAAAAACAATAAACAAAACTTTCAAAAAACATCTTACTAACTTTCCCTTCTTACTTACATTTCAAACTTTTCTTTGTATTGAGAAATGCACTTTTCAATACATTTTATAGCATCGTCTTTTCCTAAAATTTCTTTAATTGCCGTATGCTTATTTTCTAAGACTTTATATACCTCAAAAAAATGAGAAATTTCCTCAAACATATGAGCTGGTAACTCAGAAATATCTTTATAACAAGATAATGATGGATCATTAGATGGAATAGCAATAATTTTCTCATCTTTAGCATTTTCATCAATCATATTTATAATACCTATAGGAAAACAATCTACCAATGTCATAGGCATTATTTCCTCTTGACAAAGTACTAAAACATCAAGTGGATCATTATCATCTGCATATGTTTTTGGAATAAAACCATAATTTGCAGGGTAATGAGTTGAAGTATATAAAACCCTATCTAATCTAAGCATTCCCGTTTCTTTATCTAACTCATATTTATTTTTTCCGCCTTTAGATATTTCAATAACTGACGTAAAGCTATTTGGAGTAATCCTTTCCCATTTAATATCATGCCAAATGTTCACAAAAAACTTCTCCTTCCTTTTAAAATATATCGCTTATATTTTAACCGAAAACTGTCATTTTGTCCATATTTTTAGGAAAATATCCAAAGAAAATAATCTTAATATAAATTAGCAGTTAGTTATATGTAATAATCTTTTTCATATCATAAAAATTTTATTGCTATATTAACATAAATCAAATATAATATATGTATTATGAGAAAAATAATTGTTGATAAAGATAATAAAAAAATAGTTAATTTCATAAAAAGCAAATTTAGTAATATTTCAGAAAGTGTTATTTATAAAGCTCTAAGGCAAAAAGATATTCGAATAAATAATGTTAAAATCTCCGAAAATCTTCCAGTAAAAATTGGAGATGAAATAACAATTTATATTAAAGATGAAATATTATTAGGTCAAACTGCATCATTAAAAAAAGACATGATAATTTATAATGATGATAATATCGTTATAATAAACAAGCCCAAAGGTATATTAGTTCAATCTACACAAAATGAATCTGGTTTAGATGCTTGGGTAAATAATTATTTTCAAACAAATTATATAAAACCATGTCATAGATTAGACAGAAATACATCAGGGCTTATTATTTTTGCAAAAGATACAGAAAGTGAAAAAATAATTTTAGATATTATAAAAAAACATGAAATTAAAAAATATTATAAATGCCTAGTATATGGACACCCTACTCCTAAAACTGCCACACTAAAAGCATATTTATTTAAAGACAATAAAAATAGTAAAGTAATAATATCAAATGAAAAGAAAAAAGGATATGTTGAAATAATTACAAAATATACTGTTTTAGATACATATAAAGATAATACTTCTTTATTAGAAGTTGAGTTGATTACAGGCAGAACTCATCAAATTCGAGCCCATCTTGCATATATTGGTTACCCAATTATTGGAGATGGAAAATACGGAATAAATCAAATAAATAAGCAATTTGGTAAGACATGGCAAGAACTTGAAAGTTATAAAATATATATATCAAATGCTTATGGAAAACTTGAATATTTAAAAGGAAAAACATTTAAAAAATAAAGCAACTTTTAATTTATAATGCAATATTTAGTATTATTCTAATTGGGGGAAAATAAAAATGAGAGATGATAAACAAAGAGAACTATTAGAACTTCAAGTTGAACAAATGAAGAAAAATGATAGATTTTCAAATGATAAAGCTTATAGAATAAGAGTAAAGGCAAAAAAGATAATAATAAGAGCAATTATTATTTTTGCAGTTGTATGCTTTATATGTCTTTGGTGGGATTTATTTTGGTATGATATAAAATCAATTGTAGGTTTAATGAGATAAAATCAAGAACTTGCTGCTATTTTTGATACAAAGAATATTGAGTTTCAGCATAAAATATACTAAAATATAAATGGATAAAGGAAATCCGCAAAAGCAATAGTTATCAAGAAATAACCAACTGGTCGTTACAGAGTGGTTATCTTTTTCGTTTGTTGAGTAAACTCTTCAAAAAAAATCTTGTAATTAACTACAAGATTTTTTTTAATTTTTTGGAGCCACTGGTGAGAATTGAACTCACGACCTACTGATTACGAATCAGTTGCTCTACCCCTGAGCCACAGTGGCTTTTGTAAACTACAAAAATAATTATACACTATTCAAGCTTAAAATCAAGAATTTTTATTTTAATTTGAAGAATATTGTGATATAATTCATCTGTAAATAAGTTAACGGACCAACTGAAATTTAAGGAGGTTTTGATAAATGGATTACAAACGGATTAAAGTAACAACATATAATGGCGCAAGTTTTGAATTCTACAGAGATAATTCTGGTATTTTAAGAGTGATTTGTAATATGAATGGATGTTATTACAATAATAGAGTTGTTGAAAATAGCATAAATAATTTTGAAAAAGGTCAAAAGTTAGTTTTTAAATATTATGTTGGAGAAAATATAAAAACTTTTGAAAGTGTTTCAGTAATTTCAATTCTTAAAAAAATAGCATAATTAAAATTCAAAAAAAACCCCAAATGCTAAATTTTATAGCACTTGGGGTTTTCTTTATTTTTTAGTGACTCTTAAAATGTATAATTTATTTTAAACTTTATTTGTTTTTTGTACAAATCTCATTAGTAATGTTGCTGTCTCACCTCTTGTTGCAGTTCCTACTGGATCAAAATTATTTTCATTCTTTCCATTCATTAAACCTGCCTTCTTCATTTCATGAATAGCATTTTTAGCGTAACTAGATATTTCATTTTCATCTGTATATGAAATATCTTCTTCATTCATTGATATCTCAACTCCCATGTTTGCTATATATCTAGAAAGAATTGTTGCTAATTCTTCTCTCTTTATTTCTCTATCTGGTTCAAATAGATTATTTCCTACACCATTTACTATTCCATTCTTTGTAGCCCATGCTATTGCATTTGAATAATATGAGCCATTTGCAACATCACCAAAATATGACTGTTCTGAAACAACTGCTCCAGATAATCTGTATAGAACCGTTACTAACATTCCTCTTGTTATAGACATTTCAGGATCAAACTTGCCATTACCAGTTCCATTCATCAAATTATTTTCTGTTACAAATGTAATTGCCTCATTGTACCAACTAGTTGTTGGAACATCTGTATAAGTTATAGTTGGTTTATTTTCTTCTTGCTCTTCAACCTTTTTAAATTTAACTTTTATTGTATGATTTTCTTTTACATTTTTAAATGTATAAGTTGACACAGCACCAACACTTTTACCATCAACTATTACATCATCAATTTCATAACCTTTATCTGCCTCTATCTTAAACTTTTGATCTAATCCCTCTTCTACAGTTACATTAGATGGTGTTATTGTTCCACCTTTTTCTGTCTCGACAGTTATTTTATATTTTTTAGTTTCTTCTGTGCTTCCGCCGCCACCTCCGGCCGCCACCGCCACCGTGACTTGAGCTATTTGCTTTTACTTGTATAGTAAATAATATATCAATCGTATCTACACCATTTGTAACTCTAATTGTAAATTTATCTGTTCCAGAATAACCTTCATTAGGTGTATATGTAAATTTTCCATTTACATTATCAAATTCAACTTTACCATTAACAGCATTATTAAATACACTATAAGTTAAATCAAGACCATTTAAATCTTTTAAAATAAATGAACTAGATGTATATGTTTCATTTTCCTTTATTGATATTGTAGTATTACTAACTATATCACTTGCAACTAGATTCTTTCTTATTTTAATTTTAATAGTAGCTTCATTTGATTCATTTCCAGCCTTATCTTTTACTTTAAAGTTAAAAGTATCTGTTCCATAGTATCCGCTATTTGGCTTATATGTAAAAGTACCATAATCTTTATTATAAGATAAAGTTCCATGGTCAGGATATATAGTTATTATATATTCTGCTATTGTATTATTATCTGTTGCATTTAATGAATCTGAATGAGATTCATCTTGCCTTATTGTATGTTCATCAGTACCTGTAGCTACTGGAGGTATTTTGTCAATTATAATATGCATTTCTGAATGAATAGCTTTAGCTTTAGTATCATCTGTCTTTTTATATGTTAGAAAAACAATTCTATAACTACCAGATTCATTTAAAACAATTTTATCTTCTTCTGTTTTAGTAGGTTGAATAACTTCATCTTTATAAATAGTTATTTCTGTTGTTTCATCATCTTGATCTGTTACTTCAACCTTTACATTCTTATTTATTTCAGAATTATTATTTACTACATTTCCTGTATCTTCCTCACTAAGCTTAATTGTAGGTACTCTAGGAACATTTTTATCTATTGTAAAAGTTAAAGTTGCCTCGGTAGATGTATTTCCAGCATCATCTTTACATTTTGCAGTTATAGTATATTTTCCATCTTCTTCTAATATATATTTATCTCCACTTTTTTGAGCACTTTCTTTAATTGAAGAAGAATCTCTTTTAATATCAAATTCTAAAGTAACCTTTGCATCGTTTCTATTATCTTTTCCAGGTATAATTTCTAATTCGATATTAGGACTAATTACACTACCATCAGAAATTTCAGCATCAGAACCATCTTGTTTTGCAACAATTTGAGGAGCTGATGGTGCAGTTTTATCTACAATAAATTTTCCAGCTCTTTTCCAACTAGAATTCCCTAATGAATCAAGAGCATATACATATAAATAATATTCCCCATCTTCTTCAGGTAAAGATAAATTTTCATTAGCGCTACTTAAATCATCCATCTTACTAACGTTTGGAGTTATATCCTCTTTTTGCCATTTATATTTTTTCAACATTAAATTTGAACTATCATTTATCTTAACACTTACTTTTAATTCTTTGTTTGTCAAACTATCATTATTATTTTCTGGATTTATTGTAATTACTGGACTAGTCACATCTAAATAGAATAATCCACTTTTCTTAAATTCTTTATTTCCTGCTTTATCTCCAGCTTGAACATAAAGATAATATTGACCATCTTCTTTTAAATTTTCAGTTGAAATAGCATAGCTACTTTTATAAGAACTAGCACTGCTAAATAGTTTTTCTTCAATAGGTTCTTTATCTTCTTTTGACCAAAAATATTTTAAAGAATCTTCATCAATTCCATTTTTATCTGTAGCTGTTATTCTAACACTATATGCTCTTCTATAAGTTTCATTACTTTCAGGTGCTAAAGTAATAACTGGCTTTTCATTATCAATCGAAAATGCATTTGAAGAAGTAATAATTTCATTACCCATTTTATCTTTAGCATATATATATATATAATACTTAGTGTTCATTGTTTCTAACAATGGAACTGTAAACTCAACTTCATCAGACTTATCACCTAATTGTTCGCTTGCAATTTTATCTTTAAAATCATCAGCTTTAGGTGTTTGTTTTTGAGTCTTCCATAAATATTTTACAGTCTCTTTATCAATTCCAGAAAGAGTATCTTTAATTGTTACTTTTATTACTGGAGCATTTTCATATACGTTATTTCCATTAGGAGTATATGTAATAGTTGGCTTTTCTTTATCAACTATATATGTGCTATTACTTTTTTGTATCGTAACATTTCCAGCATAATCTTCTGCCATGACATATAAATAGTAAGTTCCTGAAGTTGTTTCAAAAGGTATATTAGAATTATTAGAAAAAGATTTAGCACTATAAAATTTTCCTTTTGAAAGTCCATTTGCATCTCCAAGATCATCTTTAGACCAAATATATTTTAAGCTTTTAATTCCTGATCCATTCTCTTTTACATCTACTTTTACAGATTCAATAAAATTATTACTATTTTGTTGATCAATAATTTCTATAGTAGGAGCTAATGTATCAATTTTAATATAATATTCACCACTTGGACTTACTCTTTCTCTTGCATCTGTATATTTTGCACTAATATGAGTTATACCATCTTCAGATATATTGATAGTTGCAGATTCTGCTTCTACAGTTTGCTTATCATTTACTGTTGCACTAGAAAGTGTATATTCAAACTTTTTAGCAGGAATAGTAGTAGAAGAACGCAATGTTACATTAACAGCATTTTTATACCATTTTTCTGTGTCACAATCTATAGTTGGAGCTTCAATTGGTTTATCACTTATATTTAATGGATAACCTCTTGGTCTAACTAATTCTGTTTTTGATGCATTATGAACTGCTAAATCTAACATAAGTATTTTAGGAATTTCACTTCCTCTAATTCCAGCTAAATCAATAAATTTATCTGCGCTAAGATTCCATTTAAAACTAACTTTTATATTGTTGCCATCTCCAGGAGTTACTATAAAGCTCTCTTCATCTACCTCGTCGTAATCTGATTTTTCCGTCTTATCCAGCTCAATACTTTTACCCCCCCTGTAGATTATGTAAACATATTGTTGGTAATCTATGTTTCCCCATATTGCTTTAAAATATAATTCTGCTCCCTCGTCAATATTAGTTACATCAATTTCAGTATTAACGGTTAATCCAATAGATTCACCTGCAACATAACCATTTCCATAATTCTCTGGCATTTTACACGAAAAATTTTTTATATTATCCTTAGTAAATTCAGTTTTTGCAATACTAGTTGTAGACACCATTGCAAATATGAACATACTAATTATAAAAATTATAAAAATAGTTGCTAAATATTTCTTTTTTGAATTCACGAAGTATATCCCCCTTCTATATATTTTTTATTATCTAAAATATAACATATGTTTTTACTTAAATCAACATAAAAATATTGGAATAAATATAATTTTAACAATATAAATTACTTTATTTTCATTTCTTTTAATAATTTTTTATTATCATCAGAAACTCTATATGACTCTATCATTTTTTGCAAAGTTTTATTATAAGTAAATTTATCTAAATTATTTTTTGCTTTTAAATACTTCATTGCTTTATTATTATATTTAATTCCAATTTCAGCCAATGTCCATGCCATTGCCATTTGAGCATAATATTTATCTGTTTTTATTTTGTCAATTGTTTCAATTACTTTATCAACATACTCATCATTTATAAAATAATCAAGCATCATAATTACTGCAAATCTTATTTCAAATTCTTCTTTAGATTTTGTATATGGAATTATAAATTTCCAAACTAAATCTAAATCTTTTTCTTTTACTTTTAGTGTTGGAATAACTGTATCTGTAATTATCCAACTATCTATTTTATAAATTAATTTTTCAATATATTTTAATTTTTCATCGATAGAAATTTTTGAATAGCCAATTAAAAGTCCCTGTATAATTGTTTCTTCAATATATTTGTCATTAGTATCTAATGACTTTTTCAAATAATCAATATACTCTTCTTCAGAAACAATTTTTTTAGCAAGTTTTCTTAACTCAGGAATTCTTATTCCTAATATTTCTTTTTTTGTATCAGGACATAATTTTTTATTAAATTCAGAAAGTTTTTTATCAGAAATAGAAATAAGTTTTTCTCTTAATTCTTTTTTTGTCATTTATAATCCTCCAAAATATACTTTTAAGCAGCAACTAAAAAGGACTGTAATAAAGTTTTTATAGCCCCTACTTTATTATTTTTATTATTTTATCATTTTCATTTTTCCAACTAGTGGTAATTCTTTAGCTTCTCCATTACAAACGTTGCATATTCCAATAACAGAAATAACTATCAATCCAACCCAAATAATACTTGAAACTAGACCACCAATAAGAGGTATAAAATTTATAATTATATTTATAACCTCAATAATTACCAAATTGATACCTTGCGTTGCATGATATTTAACCCATTTATTCTCTTTTTCAGTTAAATAAGGAATTAGTGAAAGAAATCCAATATATGATAATATTGCCATTGCTTTTCCAGTTTCCTTTTCTTGACTCGTATAACCATCTGCTCCAGCAGTATCTTGTTTTGCCTCATCTTGAGATTTAGTAGTGTCTGAAGCATTCTCTTCACTTGTTACTTTTTGTTCTGCCACTTCTTGTTTTACTTCTGCTTGAGCTGTGTTATTAGTTTGAGTATTTTCTTCATTTACTACTTTTTGCTCTGCATTTTCTTGATTGTTTTCATCCATTTAAAATTCCTCCTTTTTTAATAAAATTTTATAATTATTTATTTAATTCTTCTAAAATAAGTTTATTTAAAATTTGAGGATTTCCTTTTCCTTTCATTTCTTTCATACATTGTCCAACTAAAAATCCAAGAGCTCTATCTTTACCTACTTTATAATCTGCAATAGATTGAGGATTAGCAGAAATAATTTTATCTACAACTTCTTTTATTGCACCTTCATCAGAAATTTGAACAAGCCCTTTTTCTTTAACAATAGTTTCAGGGTCTTTTCCAGTTTCAACAACTTCATCAAATACTTTTCTAGCAATAGAACTACTAATTGTTCCTTTATCAACTAGTTTAATCAAGTTTGCCATGTTAGTAGTTGTTATAGGTATTTCACTATATTCTAAAAATTTATCCTTTACAACTCTTATTATATCTCCCATAATCCAGTTACTTACTGCTTTTGCATTTCCACATTCTTTAGTTGTTTCTTCAAAAAAGTCAGATAAATATTTAGAAGATGTAATAATTCCCGCGTCATATTCTGGAAGTCCCATATCATTTATATATCTTTCTTTTCTGCTTTCAGGAAGTTCTGGTAATGTATCTTTTAAATTATTTATATATTCTTCTGATAAATGAACAGGTAACAAATCAGGTTCAGGAAAATATCTATAATCATGTGCATCTTCTTTAGTTCTCATTGCATATCCTTCGCCAGCTTCATCATCCCATCTTCTTGTTTCTTGATATACTATTCCACCAGAATTTAAAACTTCTTTTTGTCTTTCAATTTCAAATTCAATGGCTCTAGCAATTGCTCTAAATGAATTTAAATTTTTAGTTTCTGTTCTAGTTCCAAACTTTTCTGTTCCAACTGGTCTAATAGATAGGTTAACATCAGCACGAAGTGAACCTTCTTGCATTTTACAATCTGAAACTCCTATATACTCCAAAATTCCTTTTAATTTTTCTACATATGCAACTGCTTCTTCTGATGACCTCATATCAGGTTCAGAAACAATTTCTATCAAAGGAACTCCCGCTCTGTTTAAATCAACCAAAGTTCCACCAGTATAACTGTCATGCACTAATTTTCCTGCATCTTCTTCTATATGTATTCTAGTAATTCCAATATTTTTCTTCTTTCCATTTATATCTATTTCAACTATGCCATGTTCACATAGTGGTTTATCATATTGTGATATTTGATATGCTTTTGGCAAGTCAGGATAAAAATAATTTTTTCTGTCTTGTTTGCTTTCTCTTGCAATTTCACAATTAGTTGCAAGCCCAGCCTTGACTGCATATTCAACAACTTTTTCATTTAAAACGGGAAGAGCCCCTGGCATACCTGTACATACTGGACAACAATGTGTATTTGGGTCTCCACCAAATTCTGTTGTACATCCACAATATATTTTTGTTTTTGTAGAAAGTTCTGCATGAACTTCAATTCCAATTATAACCTCATATTCCATTTAAGTGTTTCTTCCTTTCATTTTATTTTTTGCTTTCCTGTTCATATGAATATGCAACTCTATATAATGTTTCTTCATCAAAATGTTTTCCTATAATTTGCATTCCAATTGGCATTCCTTCTTTATCTTTTCCACAAGGAATAGAAATTGCAGGCACACCAGCTATGTTGATTGATACTGTCAAAATATCTGTCATATACATTTCTAATGGATTTTCAGTTTTTGAGCCAATATCAAATGCAACTGTTGGAACTGTTGGTGTTATAAGAACATCATACTTTTTAAATGCTTCTTCGAAACCTTGTTTTACAAGAGTTCTAACTTTTTGTGCTTTTTTATAATAAGCATCATAGTACCCAGAAGAAAGCACATAAGTTCCAAGAATAATTCTTCTTTTTACCTCTTCTCCAAAACCTTCTGTTCTACTATTTCTATATATATCTTTTAATGAATCAAACTTTTTAGTTCTGTATCCATATCTAATACCATCATATCTTCCCAAATTTGAACTAGCTTCAGCACAAGCAATTATATAATAAGTTGGCAAAGCATATTCTGTTATAGGAAGAGAACATTCTTCAACAATAGCTCCCATATCTTTAAACTTTTGAATAGCTGTTTCAACAGACGATTTAACTTCATTATTTATTCCTTCACCATAATATTCTTTAGGAATTCCAATTTTTAAACCTTTAACATCATTAGTCAAAGATTTAGTATAATCTTTTTTATCTACATTTGCAGAAGTTGAATCCATATTATCATTACCAGCTACTAAAGAAAGAAGCATTGCATTATCTTTTACATCTTTACTAAAAGGTCCAATTTGATCAAGAGACGATGCAAAGGCAACAAGACCATATCTTGAAACAAGACCATATGTAGGCTTCATTCCAACAACCCCACAAAAAGATGCAGGTTCTCTAATACTTCCACCTGTATCACTTCCCAAAGCAATTGGAGAAAGACTAGCTGCAACAGCAGCTGCACTTCCACCCGATGAACCTCCAGGAACTTTATTTAAATTAACTGGATTTTTCGTTTTAAAAAATGCTGAATTTTCTGTTGAACCTCCCATAGCAAATTCATCCATATTAGTTTTTCCAATAACTATTGCATTAGAATCATTTATCATATTCATAACAGATGCATCATATGGTGGTATAAAATTTTCTAACATTTTAGATGCACAAGTTGTTTTTATTCCTTTTGTACAAATATTATCTTTTATTGCAATCGGAATCCCAGCTAAAGGTCCTAAATCTTTTCCATCATCAAACATCTTTTGAACTTCTTCAGCTTTTTTCATTGCTTCATCTTCACAAACAGTAATGAAAGCTTTTATATCATTATCTTTTTCTTTTATATTATCTAAAAATGCTTTTGTTACTTCTGTAACTGTTAGTTCTTTTTTATCATAAGCATCTCTTATTTCATGAGCTGTCATTTCACAAATTGAATTCATTACACTTCCTCCTTAAATTTAATTAGTCCATTACATTAGGTATTGAGTATGCTTCTCCATTACTACTTGGTGCATTACTTAAAAGTAAGTCTTTATCAAAAGATTCTCTAACTTCATCTTTTCTAAAAACATTAACTGCATCTAATGCAAATGCTGATTCTTCTATCTTAGATGTATCAATTTCATTTATTGTATTTGCAAATCCAACTATTTCTTCCATGTCTTTTGTATATTTTGTTATTTCTTCTTCTGAAAGATTTAACATACTTAAATTAGCAATATGTTCAATATCTTCTCTTTTAACTGCCATGAAAATTACATCCTTTCTTTATGAAATCTATTTTTGTTCATTATCTTTTGAATCTTCATCTTTCTTCTTTTTTTACTTTTCCTCTGGTTTATCTTCATCTTTTTTCTCTTCTTGCTTTTCTTCTAATTTATCTTCATTCTTTTCTTTTTTACTATTATCAGCATTATTGTTCATTTCGGTAAATTTCATTCCCATAATTTTTTGCTGTGTACTCATAATAATATAATCTAATTTTAAAGCTCTAATTGCATAATACATATAAACCCACATCAATAAGAAATATGTTATGCTAGCATATGTGTTAATTTCACCAATAACCATTAAAGCTATAATCTCAGTTATAATAGGTAAAGTTATAACATAAAAGGCTACTTTCATATAATCAATAAATTTATGTTTTGTATTAAATACAAGACCTAAGAACATTAAAGCAACAGTAATGAATAATATATGAATAAATTTTGAAATTAAATATGCAACAAATATTCCACATAATATTCCAACTGCAAGAGATAACTTAAATACCACACTACTTAATGCATATTCCATTCCCATATAAACTTCTTTTTTATTTGTATTTAAATCTCTGCCATATTCAAAAATTCTAAATCCATTATCTTTACTTCCAACGGATACTCCATCTTTTAAGAACAATATAATCATATTTTCCTTTACATTTATATCTCCTAATCTTTCTTCTACATTACTAATAGTGTAATTATCATTTCCAAGAACACGAATATCATCAAATGAAATATCTATATTTTTGTCTAAATCTAGTATTCCATCAGTAATAGTAAATTCAGGTACTTGACTATTATAAATTAACATAGCATCATTAAGCCAATTTAAAATTTTTACAGTTACTCCTGTAGATAAAATAGCTGTTACTAAAAGAATAAATCCTAAAAAATATAATAATGCATGTATAAATTTCTCTTTTTGAACAATAAATGGATACAACCTAAAATCAGTAATTGCTAAATAAATTCTTGCAAAAAAATTAAGTTTCAAATCAAATCATCCTCTCTTTTTTAATTTAGATTACTACTACTTTTTTAGTTGCATTTGATAATGTTTCTACTCCATCATCTTTTAGCAAAACAACATCTTCAATTCTAATTCCAAATTCATTTTCTAAATATATTCCTGGTTCAATTGTAAAAACCATATTTTTTTCTAATATTGTATCTCTTTTAGGTGACAATACTAATTCTTCATGTACAACTTGTCCTATTCCGTGACCTAATGCATGATTATAGTCAAGCCCTTTATCTAATATAAATTTTCTTCCCAATAAATCTGCTTCTTTTGCAGTCATTCCTACTTTTATATTTTCTATTGCATTCATTTGAGTTTTATATACTAAATCATACATCTCTTTTTGCTTATCAGTAATCTTGCCTACAAAAATCGTTCTAGACATATCAGAGCAATATCCATTAACAATATACCCAAAATCCATTAGTATAATATCTTCTTCCTGAATTTTTCTTTCTGTTGGTATAGAATGAATTTGTGAAGAATTAACTCCTGAACCAACTATTGTATCAAATGCTACTCCTGATGCTCCAAGAGAAAACATATATTCATCAAGCATTTTAGCAATTTGTATTTCTGTCATTCCTGGCTTAATATTTTTACATATATATTCAAACCCTTTATCTGTTAAGCTAGACGCATATTTTAATTTTTCAATTTCTTCTTTCGTCTTTATCATTTTTTTCCCTTTCTACACTTTAAATTATACCCAGTTAGTTAAAAGCCATCCTATAGTTGTTGATGCGGGTATCAACATTGTTATAAATGATGCCATTACTATAAATGGTCCAAAAGGTACATAATCATCTGTTTTTTTCTTTCTTGCAATAAGCAAAATAACACTAATCATTGCACCTATGAAAAATGAAAATATAAAGATTTGAACTGTATCTGCAAAACCAAAGAACAAACCTAACATTCCCATCAACTTAACATCGCCTAATCCCATTCCTTCTTTTTTATAAACAAGTAATGCAAATAATGCAATTAAAAGAAATATACCAGCACCAACGACCATACCTAATAATGCATCACCACCAGCTTCTCCACTCTCTGTAAATTTAATATATGCAATAATTATTCCAACTATAAAACCAATGAAATTTGTCTCATTTGGTATTATCTGCGCTCTCATATCAACAAAGAATGAAATAATTAGTAATACTGCTAAAAATGAATATATTGCAAATTTAAGTCCTAATCCAAAGAAATATAAAAGAGCTATAAAAGATAATGATACAAATAATGCAACTTTTATATCAAACTTTACATCTTTGAAAAAATCATTTGTAAATATTTGCTTTTCTTTGCTATATCTTGTAATAAGAGCTGTAATAAAAGGTGACATTGCAAGTCCAACTACTGCTACTAAAATATTATAAAAAATAATACCCATAAAAATTCCTCTTTCTTAATTTGTTACATTTGGTCTCTTTTTTAATATAAAAGATTCAATTGGTCTTTTCCATTTTGTATACCAATATTCTTTTTTGTTTATTGGTTCTACATAAATAGAAATCATATTCATTCTATTAGCACCTAAAACATCAGTAAACACTTGATCTCCAATAGCTGCTATATTTTTCGCTGGTAAATCAAATATCTTTTGTACTTTTTTAAATCCACTTTTAAAAGGTTTTTTCGCCAGCATATAATAATCAATTCCAAGTACGTTAGCAACTTTTGATATTTTATCTTTATTATTAGAATTTGACAAAATGCATACTTTATAGCCAGCATTCTTAACACTTTCCACCCAATCAATTACTTCCTTGCTAACTACTTTTTTATAATCTATTAAAGTATTATCTACATCTAATATTAACCCTTTAATTTCATGTTCTTTTAAGTCTTGTAAACTAATACTTTGAACGTTTTTATAATACATATCTGGAAATAAAACCATAAACTCCTCCAATCTATGCTTATACGTTAATAATATATCAATAAACAAACTAAAAGTCAATATGCACATTAGGCGTACATTAGGGATGCCCCTTAATGTGCGAAAAAGAATGCGCACATTAAGGAATATCCTCAATGTGCGCTTTTTCTTATCTCACTTTTACTCCAAACCTTTCCAAAACTTTTAGTCCATAATTATATTGTTCTTCATAAGACATGTTTTGAGCTGCCAACCAATCTCTAACAGTTATATTCAAACCTTCAATTTTACTATTATAAAATGCTGTAACTTTCCGATGCGTTTCAACATCTAATGAAATAATATTATAAGTACTATTGATTTGACTAGAACTAAAACCACTTTTTGAAATCTGAGATTGTTCGACAATATGATGCCATTGCATATTGTCTCCAGCTCTACCAAATTCATTTTTAAACTTTCCATAACTTGAAAATTCTTCAATCTGGTCAGAAGCTTTATCTACATACCGAAAACCATCTGTAGTAGTGTCTACAACATCTATTATTTCATCTGAATTTTTAGTAACATCATATACTTCATCAGAGAATTTTAATGCTCCAACAAGAGGAATTAGTCCAATAGCATTTAATGCTACATCTGCTGGAGATTTGTAATTTATAATACTTCCAGCAAAATCTCTTATATCAGCTATTGTACCAACAATTGGTATTTCTCCTACAACAACTTCTAATACTAAACCACCAAAAGAAGATTCATCAGAAAAGTCCCCTAATACAGCCTGCTCAGAAGAAGAAACTACATAATCTCCAAAATTACTTTCATATCCACATTCAATGCATTTTCCGTTTTCAAAATTATGTTTTTGTACTTCATCTATAGGACTACTATCAGAAATTTTATAGCCACAAGAACAATATGTTTCTCCTGTAGTTCCTACTACTCTATGAGTTGTTGCAGTTATGTCTTTATACTCAACATAGCCATACCTGCAACTACTTCCTGTATGTACATGAGTTCTTGTATATCCACATACACTGCAAACATCATTTGAAAAAGAATGATTTTCAATATTTTCTGTTTCTAGTCCTCTTCTTACAAATTCCCCACAACTACATATATAATCGCCTTCATATATAACTACAGTATGTGTATTTTCATTTATGTCTTTTACCCATGCTCCACCATTACTGGCACAAGCTACTGCAACATGTTCATGTGTTTTTACATATCCACATGAAGTACAAATATTATTCTCATCATATGAGTGCGGTTCAAACGTTCTCTCATATTTGCCTTCTTCTACAAATGCACCACATTTGCATATATAGTCGCCTTCATAAGTAACCACAGTATGTCCATCAAAACTAATATCTTCATAATATTTTCTAGAGTTTGACGCGCATGCCACTGCCACGTGTACATGCTCTTTTTGATATCCACATACTGTACATATGTCATCTTGAGAAAAACTATGTGATTCATACTCTACTATTGTTTGTCCATCTTCTACATATGCTCCACATTTGCATATATAGTCGCCCTCATAGTATATCTTATTATGTCCATTTTCATCGCATACTTCATATCTTATAGATGAATTTGATGCACACGCTGCCGCCACATGGACATGCTCTTTTTGATATCCACATACAGTACATATATCATCTTGAGAAAAACTATGTGATTCATATTCTACTATTGTTTGTCCATCTTCTACATATGCTCCACATTTGCATATATAATCCCCTTCATAGTATATCTTATTATGACCATATTCATCACATACTTCATAGCTTGTATATGAATTTGATGCACATGCCACTGCTACGTGAACATGCTCTTTTTGATATCCGCATACAGTACATATGTCGTCTCTAGAAAAACTATGCAACTCATACTCTACCGTTGTTTGTCCATCTTCTACATATTCTCCACACCTACATATATAATCACCCTCATAGTATATCTTATTATGTCCATTTTCATCACATACTTCATATCTTGTAGAGGTATTTGATGCACATGCAGCTGCTACATGTACATGCTCATCAATATGATTAGAATTTATATATCCTCCATCTACTGCATACCACAAATTTCCATAATCATTTATAACTCCTTCATATACATAAACCGTGCTACCAGCCCGATTAAAAGTATGAAGTTTTTGAGAATCTTTATACGGTTCACTATATATCGAAACATTATCTTTGTTGGTTTCAAAAAGTGTGTTAATACTATACGTTGTCAATGCCATTGCAGGCATATTCATAAGCACTACTGCAAGAATCAGAAAAACTGTTAAAATCTTCCGGAGCTTCATAGTCATGTAGCCACCTCCTATGATAACTAATTGCTATGAATTTTTAACAAAAAACTTGGCTTTAAAAAAGCCAAGCTTTAAACATTAACTTTATTGTTTAGTAAAATTGTATAAGCAGAAGCAGAATGAATTGAATCATTGGAATTATTGTATATATATTCAAGTGCTTTTATAATTTCTTGACGACACAATTTATTATAAAGTGCATAATTTGAAATCCACAAAATGGCCGACTCATTTTTTGAGGTAATAATACTTCTTATAAACTCCTCTATATCTATAAAATATATCGAAATGGAGCTTAACATTTCTAGTAATTTTTTATTTACTCTAGCCCGCTTAGAATAATTTTTCTTTTTTAGCAATTGATAATGCTCTTCTGCCAAAGCAATAAATTGCTCACAAAAAGTTTCTTTATTCATGGTTTACTGCCCTTCTTTCAATAAGCCTTCTATTTCTCCCAAAAGTGCTACAAAACAATTTTCAGCTTCAAACTGATTCTCAAGCTGGTATTTGTTGCATATCAAAATAGTCTTATCTCCAAGCCCAATTACTGCTACTGTTATATTATAGCTATCATTATATGTATAATTAGCTGTTGCTATTCTATCGCCAACAGTCGCAGTGCCAACTAATTTTATATCTGATGTTGCTTTCAAAGATTCTACAACAGCATCTCTAGATTTTTTAGCAGCATCAATATCAGCATCTGTACCAAGATTTTCAAGAAAAATTGTAATAGTTGTTTTATCACTCTCTATACCAATAGCTTCAATTGTCATATTATCATCTATTTCCAGTTTTCCAACAGTGCTTCCATATGGTACAGTAAAGTTAATTATTTTGCCTATCTCAAAGTTACCAATATCTTGTATTTTAATACCTTCATTAGTTATGTATGAATCATTCTCACTCTTATTGAGCAACTTATAAATAGCATTTTCACAGACTTCATAAACTGCTTCATAGCATTCTTCACATTTTTCACGAACCTTTTCAAAACAATCCATTATAATCTTCCTAATGGGCTTATATACAAAGCACAATGCAAAAACCTCAATCAAAATCACTACGCACAAAACCTCAAGAATTATGTTTATCGTCCGCTTCTTCATGATGTTTCACCCTCCTTTTAATGTTAGTAAAACATGGCAATTACTATCCTATACCAAATCCTTTATAAAAAGATTTTTACATAACGATTTAATTGAGCAGATTATATCACGTTTATACGTATTATGTCAATCTTTTTAACTAATATTTGTGCCTTATATTATCATCTTACAATTTACTATTAGTTTGACAAAAAAGAGGCTGTAAATTGAGTTTTTTACAGCCCCTTTATAAATTTTACTTTTTTATATTAGTACATTCCTTCCATTCCGCCAGGAACTCCACCATGATCATGACCACAGCATTCTGGTTCTTTCTTATCTGCAACAAGGCTTTCTGTTGTTAATACCATTGAAGCAATACTTGCAGCATTTTGAAGTGCACTTCTTGTAACTTTAGTTGGATCAATTATACCTTCTTTTTTCATATCAACATATTTTTCATTTAAAGCATCAAAGCCTACTCCAACTTCGTTACCTTTAACTTTATCTAAAATAATACTTCCTTCTAATCCAGCATTAAATGCAATTTGCTTAATTGGCTCTTCTAAAGCTTTAAGCACTGTTTTAACACCAGTTTTTTCATCGCCTTCTGTTTTATCTAATAATTTTTCAACGGCAGGTATAGCGTTAACATATGCTGTTCCTCCTCCAGCAACAATGCCTTCTTCAACAGCAGCTTTTGTAGCTGATAAAGCATCTTCTATTCTTAACTTCTTTTCCTTCATTTCTACTTCTGTTGCAGCACCAACTTCTATAACAGCAACTCCACCTGCAAGTTTTGCAAGTCTTTCTTGTAATTTTTCTTTATCATATTCTGATTCTGTTCTTGAAAGTTCACTTCTAATTTGACTAACTCTATCAGCAAGAGCTTGTTTATCGCCAGCACCATCAACTATGATAGTTGTATCTTTTTGAACTTTTACTTGTCTAGCTTTACCAAGTTGTTCTAATTCAACTTCTTTTAAGTCTAATCCAAGTTCATCTGTTATAACTTCTCCACCTGTCAAAATTGCAATATCTCTAAGCATTTCTTTTCTCTTATCTCCAAAGCCAGGAGCTTTAACAGCAACACAACTAAATGTTCCTCTTAATTTATTTAGTACAAGAGTAGTCAAAGCATCTCCATCAACATCATCAGCTATAATAACAAATTTCTTTCCTTGACCAACTATTTTTTCAAGTATAGGAAGGATCTCTTGAATATTAGAAATCTTTTTGTCTGTGATAAGTATATAAGGGTCATCCATAATAGCTTCCATTTTATCTGTATCTGTTACCATATAAGGAGAAATATAACCTTTATCAAATTGCATACCTTCTACAACTGTTAAATTAGTTCCCATAGTTTTAGATTCTTCAACAGTAATAACTCCATCGTTTGATACTTTCTCCATAGCATCAGCAATAAGTCCACCAATCATTTCATCATTTGCAGAAATTGAAGCAACTCTTGCAATATCATCTTTACCATTTACTTTTGTGCTATTCTTTTTAATTTCTTCAACAGCTGTATCAATAGCTTTGCTCATTCCTTTTCTCATAACCATAGGATTTGCTCCAGCTGCAACATTTTTAATTCCTTCATGAATCATAGCTTGTGCTAAAACTGTAGCAGTAGTAGTTCCGTCTCCAGCAACATCATTTGTTTTAGTTGAAACTTCTTTTACAAGTTGAGCTCCCATATTTTCAAATGGTTCATCAAGTTCAATTTCTTTTGCAATAGTAACACCATCATTTGTAATTAAAGGTGCACCATATTTTTTATCTAATACAACATTTCTTCCTTTAGGTCCAAGTGTAACTTTAACTGTATCAGCTAATTTATTTACACCTCTTTCCAAAGCTTTTCTTGCTTCTTCACCATATAAAATTTCTTTACTCATTATTTATCATCCTTTCTTTTTATGAACAATAAAGATTTTTATTTATGTAAATTATTCAACAATAGCTAATATATCGCTTTGACTAACGATTGTATACTCTTCTCCAGCATATTTTACTTCTGTACCAGAATATTTAGAAAAAATAACCTTGTCTCCAACTTTAACGCACATTTTTACTTCTTTTCCGTCAATCATTCCTCCTGGTCCAACAGCAATTACCTCAGCTACTTGAGGTTTTTCTTTTGCTGCTCCTGCCAAAACAATTCCACTTTTTGTTGTTTCTTCTGCTTCTACCATTTTTAATACAACCCTATCCATTAAAGGTTTAATCATATATAAGACCTCCCAAAAAAGAATTAGCACTCTATATTTTAGAGTGCTAATTTAATATATAAAATTATACGTTAAAAGTCAATAGATTGTTATTAAATTTCACAATAATTTCATCGACCAAATTTACCATAATTTATGTTACTCTTGTACACCCAAAAGTAATTTCATAAAATATTTTTGAAGATTTGTTGATACTGCACTAGAAAAGTTATCTAAATCTTCTTCTGTTGCAGAGTTAAGTAATAAAACATTGTCTCCAGATATAGTTATTAACTCATCTTCAACTTGATCTAATTTTTCACAAGTAATATCTGTTACTTTAATGTCTTTGTCATTATATACAATTCCAACTGTACCATTACTTATATTGTTTTCCGCCTTTTCTGTATTCCAATATACTATAATATTTGAACCTCCATTTATACTTTCAAAATCAATTTCATAATTATCTTTTGATGTTTCAAAAACATATAATCCAAGTCTAGCTCCATTAGCTTCAATAACTGTTGCAATATTTTTGCCTTTCTTTTCATATAGTTTTAATGTAATAGTTGCGAAAGACTCATTATTGTATGCTCCATTTTTTATATCTTCTTCATTTTTTTCTATATCATTTTCAATTTTTTCTAAAGTTTCATCAGCATTTTCAATTAGTCCAAGTTCAGCTAATTTTTCTAAATCGCTTTTGTTTTTTACAAGTTCCTTTTCAACAGCAACACCAATTTTTAAATATGCTTCTCCGTTTATGGTAAATACATATTCATTAGCAGTATCTGTTTTTCCATGTAAACTTATACTAACATTAGAATTCTCTACTATAAATTCTCCCATATTCTCAACAGCAACTTCATAATATTTCTTAAATATTTCCATAAGTTCTTTTGATTGTTCTTCTGTATAATCATTGTCTTGGGTATTTGTTAATATTCCTAATCTTCTTAAATTATTAACCAATCCATCTAAATCATTTGTATCTATTCCAATAAATTTATCTGTTATTTCTGGTATATTAACTCCAAATATATCTCCTGTTTTAACAAGTTGAAGTTCTGCTTTTATATTTCCTAAAGATATTTTCGTAGAAGAAGAATAGTTTTTGTCATCTACAATTTGTACATTGTCTAAGCTCAAGGTTCCTACTCCAGTTGCTTCTTTTCCCATTTGAGTTACAATATTATCAATATCAACAGTTGCTTTTACATTTGTTTGTCCATTTTCCATTTTTTCTGTATCTATTAGCTCAAGAATTTTTTGATTTGATGTAGCTAATTCCATAAATTTTTTTCCTTTAGATACATTACTCTTTCCAAAAAATGTTACAATTCCATACACTATTATTCCTATAGCAACTATAATTATTATCAAACTTAAAATAACTGTCCAACCATTACCTTTTGGTTCTTGATTATTTGTTTCTGAAACATTTGAATCATTTTGATTATTCAAATGTTCATTATTTGAAGTGTTTTCAACAACTTCATTATTTTCTTCTACATTATTAGTTTCTTCGTTTGAAACATTTTCTTCAATTACTTCATCTTTTTTTTCTTCATTATCTGTATTCAATATAATACCCCCTCATATAATTTATCAATTTTAATATTATTATATTTTATAAAATAATTCAATATATTTTGTAAAAATCACTATAGTTCTGTACAAAAAAGGTATCTTAGCTAAAATCAATTCAGCTTAAGATACCTTTTTCTTTATTTATATTTTTTTACCATAATTCAGAAAATGATGTACCTGAAACTAATTCCTTAGTAGTTCCATTTCTTAGCACTCCACCTATATATACTACAGCATGATTATCTTTTTTATCATACCAAGTATACTCATATGAATCATATGCTGTTTTTCTAGATTGATAATAATTTTTACCTAATATTTTTTCAACATCTTCAAGTGTCATATCTGTTTTTACATTATCAAGAATTGCACTTAAATCTTCAATATCTGTATTTAATTCTTTTGATAAATAAATTTTTGTTATATTAGATGATGCTACTGGTATTTCGACCGTTGTAACTATTCCATTAGTTAAACATACTCTTAAAACTTCTGTTGCATCCATTCCATCTGCAATGTACATTAAAAATTCACTATCATCTCCAAAAATGCTTTCATATTCTTTGTTCTTAGTTGGCTCTCCAATAGCAGCAATAACTTGTGCTCTTGTCATTTTAGGTTCAACTTTATTGTATAATTCTTGACCAGCTTTGATAAAGCCTTTTGAAACATCTATTTTCTTACCAGTAACATTGCTAGTATTATTAGAAGAAGTACTACTATTATTATCGTTATTATTATCTACATTAGGCAATATAATATCATCGTCGTCATCATTATCATCTATACTAGGTAATGTATTATCATTATTTACTACCGTATCATCAATATTTGTAGCTATATTTCCTACAAGCTTTTGTACATTTTCAGATACTTCTTCAGCAAAATCTTTAATGTCTTCTTGTGTTGCATCATTTAGTAGAAGAGCATTTGATTTATCTATAGTAATTAAATCATCAGTTGCTTTAGATAATTCTTCAATTTCCACATCACAAACTGTTGCTTTAATTTCTTCATCACCATAATTATATGTAAATCCTAAAGAACCATTTTTTATATTTCCGCTTTCTTGCATTGTCCAATCAACTAACAATTCCATATCATCACTTGATATTGATTTTACTTGGAATACAAAATCATAATTGCCTTTTGATTCTTCAAATACATATAATCCAATTTTTACTTCATTTGCTATATCAAATACTGTAGCAATATTTTTTCCACCTTTTTCATATAACTTAATTGACATGATTTCTTCAGTTGAAGTACCAAGTTTGTCTGCTTCTAACATTTCTTCGTTATCTTTTATATTTTCCTCTAATTTTGTAGTAAATTCATCTATGTCTTCAATTAGTCCTAATTCAGATAATTTTTCAATATCATCTTTATTTTTTAATAATTCTTTTTCAAGTATAATTCCTAATTCTACTATGTTTTTACTATTTAATTCAAATACATACTCTGTAGCATCTTCAGAATGCCCTCCAACACTAACTGTTACATTAGATGTTTTTTCAACATAATCACTTATGTTATTAGCAAATACATTTAAATATTTTTTTAATAGTTCTTCGAATTCTTCTATCTTTTTCTCATTAGCTTCATTATCTTCATCTGAAGAATTATATATTTCATTTTCTAATAATCCTAATTTTTTTAGATTATTTTGCAATCCATCAATATCACTCAAATCAGCAGCAATAAATTTATTCATTATTTCAGGGATATTTATTCCAATAATATCTCCTGTTTTAGCAACTTGAAGTTCTATCTTGGCATCTTTAATTTCATCAACAGATAATAACATTGATAAAGAATAATCTTCGCCTTTACTAATTTCCTTAGTATCAATCAAGAAATTACCTATACCTAAATTTTGTCCACCAAATGCTTTTGCTAATTCATCAACTTTAATTTCAACATTTGTATTTATTTGTTCTGTATTTTTACTTGCTTCAAAAACAGATAAAAATTTTTGATCCGTTGTGGCTAATTGCATAAACCTTTGACCTTTAGAAGCAAAAACTTTTGATCCAAATAAACCTTTATTAGAAAATGCAAATACTCCCCAAGTAATAAGTCCAACCACTACTACAATACCTATTATTATTGCAATTACTTTTCCTGCTCCACCCTTTTTACTTCCATTTGAATCAGTAGTATTACTTACGTTTTGGTTTGGAGTATCTACTACATTATTTGAATTTGTTCCATTATCCGAATTAGTTGTAGTAGTTTCATTAGAAAATTCTAATAATCCATTACCATTTTCATTATTATCCATAGCTTTCCTCCTTTATATATAACTATATTTAAATTATATTACAATTACATTTTTTTACAATGTTATGAAATATTAAGTTTTAATTACAAAATTATTACGTTAATTTTGTAATTTTTCTACCAATTCATATTTGACCCATTGTAATCACTGTTATAATCTCTATATTTATTTTCTTTATCTCTTTGCTCCTTTGTTGCCTCATCTTTTATTTCTTGAATTTTTTCTTCTATAGATTGAATTTCCTCATTTGATTTGCTATCATCTTTTTCGTCATCTTTTTCGTCTTTATTATTTTCATCATTATTTTGTAAATTTTTCAATCTTTCAATTTCTTTTTCAATATCCTTTTTTAATTGTTCTGCATCAGCATCATGACCTGATTTACCATCTTCACTAGCACATCCGATCTTCAAGCAAAACATCTATAGCTGTTTCATATTTTTTTATAGCTTCATTTATACTATTTTCGTCATTTTCATCTACTTCAACAGTTTTGCAAATTGCTAATGCATAATTAACTCTTATATCGCATTCTTTTTTCTTTGGTACATTTTTATTTAACGCGTCTTTATATTGCTCTATTGCTTCTTCATATTTTTCATTATTATACAATACATTGCCATAATTATAATTTGCAATATAACCTTGTTGTATGTTTAAAAAAAATAATGATTTTGATAATCCCTCTGAGTATTCTCCCATGTTATATTTATTTATTAAAATATTATTTGTAATTATATTGCATAATAATTTTAAAGAAATCAATATACAAATAATGAATACTGAAAATAATAATTTTCTTTTCATTATAATCTCCTTTTTTGTAGTATAAAGTCAGCTAATAATAAAATCACAAGTGGAATTGCAAAATAATAATATATATCTTGATAAAAACTTTCTGTATCTTCACTAACTCCAGAATTTTCAATTTGTTTTTTTATACTCTTAATTTTATTATCTATATTAGATGTTTTACTCATTTGAATATAATCAATCTTTAAGTCAGATGATAATTGTTTAAGATTGTTTTCATCTATTTTAGATATAGCTAAATGGCTATTATAATTCTCATCATAGTAATGTTTATAATATGAGCTACTAGCAGGATTATCTTCATATAGACTCCAAACCATTTTTCCGCCTTCTTCTGTTCCATAACCCATTACCGCACCATCATCAACATATTTTTGTATATTAGAAAATGATTCTAATTTTTCATTTTTCATAGTTATCTCTCCATCAGAAATAAAGAACACTAAAAATTTAACATTTTCTCCTCGCTTCTCTTTTTCATTTTTCAATGTCTCTTCTAGTGAATTCTTAACTATATTAAGGGACGTTCCTTTTGCATAAGAACCATCTTCAACTGATATGGCTTTAATCTCTGATTGTATTATGCTAGTATCACTTGTAAAAGGAACTATCCTCTGTGCTAAATCTCCAAAAGTAATAATAGAGTATTTACAATTTGGTAATTTATCTACTATATAACAACAATCATTCTTAACCCCTTCAAGTCTTTCTTTACCATTATTATAATCTAATGCTCTCATACTAACAGTTTTATCAATAACAAATAAAATATTTATATTTGGATTTAGTACAGACACTTCTCCATTAGGAATCATAAATCTTAAATTAATAATAAACAACAAAATAATTATACATATTTTTATACAAACATTTAGTATATGCTGCATAATAAGTTTTCTTTGTCGCTCTGTTGATTTATTTTCTTGTTTTTTTAATAAAATATTTTTCAAAGGCTTATTAAATATTATAATAAAAATTGCAATTATACATATAATCGACATAAGCCAAATAGGAATTATCGGTTTTATTATCATAACTTAATCCTTTTCTCTATAATAATTAAAATTATATATAATATCACAATACTAATTACTAAAAATTCTGGATGATCTGTTACATACGTTTTCTTGTCGGTTTTCAAAGCTGTAGCTTTTGTTTGATGAATTTCATCAACTATGTTAGATGTCATCTTGTCTAAATCACCTGTATAAAATTTTCCTCCAGCATTTTGTTCTACTGCTTTTTTATATGAATTTATTCTTTCTGTTGTAGCATATTTATTCATATCTGTTGAAGGACAATAAGCATATAAATTTATTCCATATTGTTTACAAAGAATACATGCATCCTCAAGTGTAACTGTTTCTGTTCCTAAAACATAATTATCTGTAGCAAAAACAATAATCCTTGTTCTATCGCTATCTGTTTTTAAATCTGGAAATGAAAATATTGCTCCTGCTAAACCATCTCCGACTAATGAGCTACCCCTTTCAGCATTATTGGCAATTGTTCCACCATTCCAAAAAGCATATGTTTCTTCATCATCTGCCATTGTCAAAGTTGGAACAACACCATTATTCTTTATTATAAGTTCAATTTGTCGCGTAATTACATCAAGTTTCTCGTTAATATAATCATAATCATCTGTCAAAGGACAAAATACAACAGGTGACGTATTATAAATGATTATTCCGATTCTGTCACCTTCAATTTTATGAATTAAGCTTTTAAATTTTTTTACTAATTCTAAATTAACATCATTTTGTGATGTTGATATGTCTATACTTAAAATAATATCTCTACTGAGCTTTTCTTCTGTTTTAGTTTGAATCGTTATAGGTCTAGCTATAAGAATACTTACAAGCAATATGCATAAAACATTTAATATTTTTATTAGCATAGATAAAATTTTATATCTAGTTATTCTAGATTTATAATATTCTGTTTCTTTTATAATTTCAGTATTAGCAACTTTTTTCCCTGTAGTATATTTCTTTTTTCTATTAAAATTTATAAAAAATATTGCTATAGAAATTATTAAACAAATAATTATTATAATTGGATTCATCAATTCCATTCGTTTATAATTCTCCTTGTTTTATTGATAGACGCATCAAAATCTCCTATAGATTTACTTGCAAATTCTGGTTCATAATATTCTTCAATTAACTCATAAATAACTGGCAAATCAAGTTTCTTTATTTCTGTTAAAGTATAGTTTTGCGTAGTAATATCTGTAACTTCAAAAACAAACAATCTAATAACTTCACTTATTGATTGATAAGCCTCTCTAAGAGTAATTAGATTTTCTTTAAATTCTTTATTTATTTTATCTAATTGTTTTAAATATTTATTTTTAATTACAGGAATATTCTTTATATTTTTTTCCGGAATCTCTTTTACAATTTCTTTTTCCACAGTTACTATTTTTCTATTCTTTAATAAAAAGTAAATAAGTATCATTATGATAATAACTAAAAATACTAATGGAATAATTGAATATGTAAAAGGTTCTTGTAAATTAATAGATGTTTGCATTTTTTCGCCTTTCTAATAACTTAAAAATATCATTTACTATATCTTTTTGCTGATTTATTGTAGTAGTAATTATTTTATATTTTTTGAACCTATCTTTTATTTCGTCATATATTTCAGTTTTTACTTTCAATTCTATATCTTTTAACTTTTCATCTTCTAAAATAAAATCTGGTATATAACAATTTTGTTCAACATCAAAAGCATTATATCCTGTCATAAATGCATCAGATATATTTATAAACATTACATCATGTAATAAAGAAAGTCTTCTTAATGTTTCTTCAGAAATATCACTCATTCCCTTAATGTCTGTAACAATAAAAATAATCATTCTTCTTCTAATATATTTTAATACATAATTTACTAGCTTATCTAAATCATTCTCCGCACCAATTTCTTTATCATATGTTTCTAATATTTCTTCTAAGTTATAAATTCCTGTTTTAAATGGAAATAATTTTATACTATTTCTAGATTTAAATATTGCACTAATGGAATCTCCATGTTTATCAACTAAATAGCCTATCGTTCCTATACTCATCAATGCAACTTCTTTTTTTGAGTCTAAATCTCTTGTATCTGCTAGCATCTTTTTACCCGAATCTAAAATAAACAAAATATTATGTTTTTTTTCTGCAATATATTGTTTAATTAAGATTTTATTACTTCTTGCAGAAGCTTTCCAATCTATATCCTTAACATTATCTCCAACTACATATTCTCTTAAATCTTCAAAATTCATACTTCTACCTTTATATATTGAATTATATGATCCTTCAAGAATATTTGAAGTTTTTTTCTTCGTGTAAATTGATAAATTGGCTTTAACTTTCGTTATATATTTCATATTCATAATATAGTTCTCCCATATTCATATTATGGTGTTTTTAATGAAGCTATTATTGCATCAATTATAGTTTCTACTTTTACTTCATCTGCAATAGCCTCAAAATTCATAGTAATTCTATGTCTCAATATACTAGCACTTATTTCTTTAATATCATCTGGTGTAACATAAGTTCTTCCTTTTATTAAAGCCAATGCTTTACTAGCATCCATAAAAGCTATAGAAGCTCTTGTACTTGCCCCACTCGTTACATATTTTGCAAGTTCTGGTTTAATTACCTTTGATGTATTCCTCGTTGCATATACAATATTTATTAAATATTTTTTTACCGAATCATCCATATAAACTTTTTTACTTAATTCTTGTAAATATTTTATATCTTCCAAATCAACAACTTTTTCACTTTGATTAAATATATTCTTTTCAACTCTATTTAAAACTTCTAGTTCCTCAATAGATGTAGGATAATTTAATGTTTCTTTAATAATAAATCTATCTTGCTGTGCTTCAGCTAGTGGATAAGTTCCTTCTTGTTCTATTGGGTTTTGTGTAGCGATTACAATAAATACATCAGGTAGTTTATAAATTTCTCCTCCTATGCTTACTTGTCTTTCTTGCATCGCTTCTAACATAGCACTTTGTGTTTTAGAACTTGATCTATTTATTTCATCTAAAAGCACAAAATTTGCACATACTGGTCCAATCTTTGTTTCAAACTCTCCTGTTTTAGCATTATAAGTTTGTGTACCAACAATGTCACTAGGTAATAAATCTGGTGTACATTGAATTCTAGAAAACTTACCGCCACAACTTTCAGTTAAAACTTTTGCTGCAGTAGTTTTAGCTAATCCTGGTACTGATTCGACTAATATGTGCCCATTAGCAATTAAAGATATAAGTAATGAAATTTGCAAATTTTTTTGTCCTACTATCCTTGAAGTATAATAATTTGAAATAGCTTTTATAATACTATTGCTTCTTTCAATTTCTTCATTTGAAATATTATAATTTTCCATTTTTCGACCTCTCTTTTGTATATTTGATTTAATTATATCAATATATATTTTTTTTAGCAATAAAAGTTTTATTATAATCTTTACAAAAATGTTGCAAATATGCTATATTATCAGTTTATCATATTGACATAATGTAGATATCATGATATAATAATTCTGCTTTTATAGTTATGTAATAGCACTTAAATAAGTGTAAATTAGGAAGGAGGTTCATTTCTCTTTTTGCACATTCTCGACTAACAATCATTCTAGAACAACTAAATGGAGGATTGCTTTATGAGTAACAAAAAACACTTTCTTCTCCGGGAAACTATTGTCAGTATCATCATAATTATCTTGACTTTTTCTTTTTTTATAACGTGTACCATTTTTACTCCAACTGTAAAAAATACCTATAGATGGCCACAATATGGCTATGCTTCTCTTGAAGAGGAGTATATTGCAGCTATTGATTCTTTTTTGCGCAATGATAGCCAAATCGTGTATATTCCTAAAGATTCTATTTTCATAATTGACAATGCAACTATTACTATTAAAGACAAGAATTCTAATGCACATGTAACTTGCAGATTTGTTTTGAATGGAACAGTTCCTGTTTATGAGTGGTCATATACCCATCCGTATAAAACACTGATACGTATAGGTTATTTCATTATTGTTATTATTCTTACTGTAATTCTTGCTTTGGCACTTTGCACAGTAGCTAATTGTATTTTCAGAATATATGATAGTAGAAAAAAACGGATAGCTAATAATATAGAAAATAATGATAAAAATTGTGATATATACCCTTGTGGTTGTGAAGATTGTGAGCAACAAGACATGTGTGAACTATGTCCTTGTAACGATTGCTCTCATAACCCTGATAAGCACAATGATGAGAATGTTGAAGATGAGCAAGTAGAAATTGAAGATGAATATGAAGATGAAAAATCTGATGTTGATGAAAAGAGTAAACGACCTTCTATTTGGAAACGCTTGCATGATTTTTTTGTAGGTCAAGTGGATGATTCTGATGATGAAGATTTTGTTGAAGACATGGATGAAGGTGAAGAATCTGATATTGATGAAAGAAGTAAACACCCTTCTATATGGAAACGTTTGCATGGCTTTTTTGTAGATCAAGTGGATGATTCTGATGATGAAGATTTTGATAAAGACATAGACGAAGATTCTGACGAGGACCTTGAAGTGCTTCCATACGGAGAATCTGAAAACGATTCAAATGAAAGTTCTGGCGAAAGCACTGAGGTGCTTTCAAACGAAGAGTTTGAAGAAAATTCCGATTGTTCATCTCCAGAAATTGATGAAGAACTCAAAGACGTGCCTGAAGTAAATGACTCTGCTGAAACAATTTCTGAGGAAGAACCTGAAAATGTCTCTTCCGAAGATAATCCTGAAGATGATTTCATTACTTAATAATAAGCTATAACTATGAACCTTTGATTAAGGAGGATATCTAAAAAATTCTAATGGCTGTGAGAAATCACAGCCATTATTTGTTAGCTCCAAATTATATTACTCTCTCCTACTTTATCTTTTAACTCATTTATAATTTGTTCATCAATAAACATATCAAAATCTTTGCAATTTCCATTATTATCTATTGTAACTTTTTTATTACCTTTTTGATTACTTATTGTCTTAATGAACTCTCTCAAAGATTTCAAATCTTCTTCTTTCATATTTTGAGGGATTTTAATAATTAAATTTTTATTTTCTTGAATTATCTTATCATCTGTCAAAGTAAATGTTTCAATTTTAGTAGTTGCTATTGTTATTTCATCTTCACGAATATTTATTCTGCCTTCTACTTTTACAATATTATCTACTTTCAAAGCTTCTCTATATTGCATATATGTTTTAGGAAAAACGATAATATTAAATTCTCCAAATAAATCTTCAACATCAACAAATGCCATCATATCATTATTTTTAGTAATCTTTGTTTTAATATGATTTATTACACCAATAAATTTAACAAGCTGTCCATCTAATATTTTTGATTTAGCATATTCTGTATCTTCATCTTCACTTAACAAATCTATACTTTTTATAGTAGAATAATTTTCTATTTCTTTTGTATATGAATTTAATGGATGTCCAGAAATATATAATCCTAAAACATCTTTCTCCATAGATAACATTTCTCTTTTATCCATTTCTGGAATTTCTTTTAAAGTATATATATGTTCTTCTTTTACATTTCCCATATCAAAAATATTTACCTGTCCAGATAAACCTTTTTTAGTATCAGAACTAATTGTGTCTAATAGATTTTCAAAAGACGCAAGAAGAGTTGAACGATTAGCACCTAAACTATCAAATGCTCCAGCCTTAATCATACTTTCAATGCATTTTTTATTTACATCTGCGCTAGAAATTCTTTTACAAAAATCTACAAAGTTGGTAAATTTACCATTCTTTTCTCTTTCAGTTGTAATACTTTCAATAGCTGCTTCTCCAACATTTTTTATAGCAGCTAGTCCAAATATTATATCATTACCTTCTACAGTAAATCTGCTAAAGCTTCTGTTAATATCTGGTCTAATAACATTTATATTTAATCTCTTACATTCATTTATATAAATTGATATTTTATTTAAAGCAGTAATGAAACTGTTTAATAATGCAGCAAAAAATTCTGCTGGATAATATGTTTTTAAATATGCTGTTTGATAAGCAACCACTGCATAGCATGCCGCATGTGCTTTATTAAATGCATATTTTGCAAATTCTGCCATCTCATCAAATATCTTATTAGCAGACTTTTCATCAACACCATTTCTTATAGCTCCTGGAATTACAACATTTCCATTTTCATCTGTAACACCATATATAAAATTTTTTCTTTCTTGAGCCATAACATCAAGTTTCTTTTTACCCATTGCTCTACGAACAAGATCTGCTCTGCCCAATGAATATCCACCAATATCTCTAACAATTTGCATAACTTGTTCTTGATAAACCATACAACCGTATGTAACATTTAATATTGGCTCTAGGGCTGGATGAGTATATTCAGTCTTTTCTGGATTTAATTTACCTCTAATATATCTAGGAATTTGATCCATAGGTCCAGGTCTGTATAGTGAAACTCCCGCAATTAAGTCCTCTAGCCTATCTGGTTTCAATTCCTTCATAAAAGAAACCATGCCACCACTTTCAAACTGAAAAACTCCTAAAGTATTTCCTTCACTCCAAAGTTTATAAACATTTGGATCATCCATATTTTCATCATATTTTACATCTATTCCTCTATTTTGTTTTACTAAAGTTGTTGTATCTTTTATAACTGTTAATGTTCTAAGACCTAAAAAGTCCATTTTCAAAAGTCCCAATTCTTCAAGAATTGTCATTGTATACTGCGTAGAAATTATATTATCATTTTTATATAAAGGAACGTATGTATCAACAGGATCTTTTGTAATTACAACACCTGCTGCATGAGTCGAAGCATGTCGTGGCAATCCTTCTAGTTTTTTAGAAATATCTATTATTTGTTTTACTTCTGGATCTTCATCATATAAGGCTTTTAATTCTGGATTCATTGATAAAGCTTTATCTAAAGTCATATGCAATTCCATTGGAACTTTTTTTGATATTGAATCTGCTTTTGCGTAAGGAACATTTAAGACTCTTGCAACATCTCTAATTACACCTCTTGCTGCCATTGTTCCAAAAGTAATAATTTGAGCGACATGATCATTTCCATATTTTCTACATACATAATCAATAACTTCTTGTCTTCTTTCATAGCAAAAATCTACATCAAAATCAGGCATACTAACTCTTTCAGGATTTAAAAATCTTTCAAAAACTAGATTATATTTTATTGGATCAATATCTGTTATATCAATACAATAAGCAGCAATACTTCCAGCTCCACTACCTCTACCTGGTCCAACAGGTATTCCATTGTCCTTTGCATATTTTATAAAATCCCAAACTATTAAATAATAATCTGTATAACCCATTTTATTGACAACAGATAGTTCGTACTCTAATCGTTTAGATAAATCTTGATTATTTTCATTTATATAATTTATTTTTTCTTCAAGCGAAATATTTTTTGGAACATTAAGTTTATATTTTTTTATCATTCCTTCATAGCACATATTTCTTAAATATTCAAAATGGTCCATATTATTAGGAGTATCAAAATTAGGCAAAATAGTATGTCCAAATTCAAACTCCACATTACATCTTTCTGCAATTTTAGCAGTATTTTCTAAAGCCTCAGGCAAGTTTTTAAAATTATCATACATCTCTTCTGGAGATTTTATATAAAATTCATCACTACCAAATCTCATTCTATCTTCATCAATCATTTTCTTACCAGTTTGAACGCAAAGAAGAACTTCATGGCTATATGCATCTTCTTTATATAAGTAGTGAGCATCATTAGTTGCAACTAAAGGTACATCTAATTCTCGTGCAAGTTTTATAAGACTTTGATTCACAAGCACTTGCTCTTTTATACCATTATGTTGCAATTCTATATAAAAATTTTCTTTTCCAAAAATATCAATATATTCTAAAGCTATTTTTTTAGCTTTTTCATAATTGTCTTCTAAAATTGCTCTGCTAACAAAACCTGCTAAACAAGCAGTAGTACAAATTAAACCTTTACTATATTTTCTTAAAAGTTCTATATCAGCTCTTGGTTTATAATAATATCCTTCTGTAAAAGCATGAGATACTATTTTAATTAAATTTTTATATCCTTCGTTATCTTTTGCAAGCAAAATTAAATGTCCCATTTTATCATCAATATTAGGTTCTTTATCAAATCTAGTTCTAGGAGCAGTATATATTTCGCAACCAATAATTGGCTTTATACCATTCTTCTTACATTCCTTATAAAATTCTATTGCACCATACATTACGCCATGATCAGTAATAGCAATAGCATCCATTCCAAGTTCTTTAACTCTAGCAACTAAATCTTTGATTCTATTAGCACCATCAAGTAAACTATATTCTGTATGTACATGCAAATGGACAAATTTCTTACTTTCTTCCATATAAAAATCCTCCAAAAACTTTCAATATTTTGAAACAGGGGGACGGAGCAAACTTTCAAAAAAGCTCTTCAAATTGAAAGTCGGCTCCGTCCCTCACTTTCAACTTTGCTCCGTCCCCCACTTTCACACAAATTCTTCCCACACTATATTTGCCAAGTCTAATCCTTTTTCTGTCAGATAAATATTACTATCAATCTTTATTAAACCTATATTTTCTAATTTTTTTAATTTATCATTATATTTTTCTAATATATTAAGATTAAACTTTTCATTTGTTTCTTCTATATTTATGCCATCAACTAATCTTAGCCCAAGCATCATATATTCGTTTATTTTTATTTCATCATTTTGCACTTCTTCTAAAATTTTTACATCTTCTTTGCCATTTATTAAATCTATATATTTTTTTATATCTGCCACGTTAGTATATCTTTTTCCATCTAGATAAGAAGACGCCCCTGCTCCAAATCCATAATATTCTTGCTGTTTCCAATATGTAATGTTATGCTTTGATTCATATCCTTCTTTAGCAAAGTTAGAAATTTCATAATGAATGTATCCAACTTCTTTTAATCTTTTTATTAAATAATGATACATATCTCTTTCTTCTTCATCAGATGGCAAGTCCTTAAAAATATCATTATGCAAAATAAGAGAATAAGCAGAAATATGCTCTGGATTTAGGTTAATTAAATATTCTACACTTTGTTTAAAATTTTCTAATGTTTGAGTTGGAAGTCCAAACATTAAATCAACATTTATATTTTTAAAACCAGCCTTTCTAACTAAATTATATGCATCTTCAAATTCACTTAAAGTATGTATTCTTCCAATAATTTTAAGTATATTATCATCTGCAACTTGAAGTCCAATACTAACTCTATTTATTCCTGCTTTTTTATACTCTAATAATTTTTCATAAGTTATAGTGCCAGGATTTATTTCAATAGTTATTTCTTCAGCAGTTGGTAATAAACTTAATATTTTAGAAATATGTTTTTCATCTATATACGATGGAGTTCCTCCACCAATATAAATTGTATATAAATCTTTAATATCATAACTATTTATTTCTTTAACTAATGCATCAATATAATTATCAATCAATTCATTTTTGTTATCAAATGAATTAAAATCACAATATAAGCATTTTTTCTTACAAAATGGTATATGAATATATGCTGATTTCATTTATTACTCCTCTTATTATTCTATCATCACACTATTATTACTTTATTTTACGGATCCAATTATTCCATCAAAAACATTAATAGTACAAATATATATTTTCCCATTTTCATCCATAAAAGCTTTTAAATCATTTATATTTGTAGGAACATTTTCAAGCATTACTTCATAGCCATAGTTCAAATCCATCGTATTAAATACTTCTATATATAGTTCTTTTACTCGTTCTAAAATTTCTTCATTAGATAAATTATTTTCAACATTCCTATTAAAATTAATCAATTCTGGTACTGTTAAAAGTTTCCCTGTTTTTATATTTATATTATATGTTTCAACTTCATAATCAGCAGCATAATATCCTTTGCCATAATATACAACAATTGAAAGAATATCGTTATTTAAATAATAATCATAATTTATATCTTCATACCATTTTATTACATTATTATCATCTAAAAAATAATTTTCATCTCTCAGAGCCGTTGTTCTCTGTTCAATCACATCATTATAAACAGTTTCAAACTCTTTGTTTAGTTCATCTGCAATTTCTAAATCTAAATTTACATATGGTATACTAATATAGTTGCGAATTTGACCATTATCAATACTAATTTGCATGACATCTTCATTTTTTCTAGTATATACCATTGAATTAGTATCATTTACTCTATCATCACTAAATATTCTATAATTATTTTCATCTCTAAAAATTAATTTATCATATACATCAGTAAAAGCATAAAACTCATCATTAGTCATATTATTATTGCCTTGTAACATGTTATATGTAAGTAACGCTGTATCTCCTCGATTTAAACTTTGCTCTTCTGTTACTCCTTCTATTTTTTCTAATAGATTATTTTCTTTTGCTTTATTCATATAATTGTCATACCATTTTCCAGTACTACTAACTCCTACATCTTTTCCTATTGCTCTCATTACCATTGTTACTGCTTCTGCATATGTTACATTTGCTTCTGGTTTAAATGTTCCATCTGTATATCCTGTTATTATATTATTCTTACTCGCTGTATTTATATATTTCATTGCCCAATGATTAGAAGCTACATCTGAAAATGTTATACTATCTGTCACTTCTTCTAACTTTAATGCTTCGCATATTATTTTTGCTAATTGAGCTCTTGTTACATTTTCATTTGGTTTGTATGTCCCATCTTCAAATCCATTTATTATATTTTTTTCTACTAATGATTTGACTGCTGTTTCATACTTTGTACCCTGCACATCACTAGGTATTACAGCTGCACATATTGTACTTGACATACACAAACATACTACTAAGCTTAATACCATTATTACTATTTTTTTCATAATTTTTTCTCCTTGTTAATTATTTTAGTTCATTTATTTATTTCTTATCCCTTCTGCAATTTCGTTAATTTTTTTAAATCTATGACTTACTCCTGCTTTACTAAGTGGTGGTTCAAGCATTTCTCCAATTTCTCCAAGTCCAGCCATTGGATATTTGACTCTCAAGTTTGCAACTTGTTTTAACTTAACAGGTAACTTCTCATATTTTTTCGCTGACTTTATATCTAATATATCTTTTAATTGCAAAGATGCTGCTTGTGCTGTTTTATCCCAGTTAGCAGTTTCGCAATTGTCTTTTCTGTTTATATAGTTCTTATAATTTTTCAATGTCCTTATTTGTTCAAATGCAAGAGTTCCTTTATTTGAACCTATTAAAACCAAAAAGTTAGATATCGTTTCCGAATCTTTAATATATATAACAATGTCTTTTTTTCTTTTCATTAGCTTTGCACTAATTTCAAGTTCAGTTAAAACTTTATTTATAAAATTTGCATTCTGCTGATTACTTACTACAATTTCTAAATGATTAGCTGTATTAGGATTAGCAATAGAACCTGCTCCCATAAATACACCTCTTAAAAAAGATCTCATACAGCAATCATTTTCGAGTATATGATTATTATTATCATCTATAACAATTTGAAGATTTACATCAATGTTAATCCATGAATTACTAAAAATTTTTTGCAAGTCATCTTTATTAGATACAACAAGTTCTAATAAAGTATCTTTACCTTCAATTTTTTTGTCTATATTAGTAATTGGTGTTACATCATATAAATTTCTAAAAGCATTATATACTCTTTTAATAGATGATAAACTTTCTGTTGTCATCTTCAAAATAAATTCATCATTTTTTTCTCTTGCTATATTACAGTTTGTAATTAGATACCCTGCAAGTTCTGAAAGTTTGCAACATTCTTTATTTTTAGTACTTACCTTACTTAATTCTTCTTTTAATTCTGAAGAAAAAGACATCTAACGCTCACTCCTTTTCAGCAATTACAACTCTATCATTTTCACTTAAATCTTTAATCACTTTAATATTTGTATATCCATCATTTTTTAAAATATCACAAACAGATTTTGCTTCATCATATCCTATTTCAAAAATTAAAATTCCATTATCTTCTAAATAGTTAATAGCTTCTTTAGAAATTTTTTTATAAAAATCAAGTCCATCATTACCACCATCTAAAGCAATTTTAGGTTCTTGCTTTACCTCTTTCATTAAATTGTTTATATCTTTAGTTGGAATATATGGAGGATTTGAAACAATCAATTCATATCTTGAATTAACTTTTTCAAACAAATTTGATTCTATAAAATTTACTTGAACATTATTATTTTTTGCATTTTCAATTGCAATGTTTAAAGCATCTTTAGATATATCCACCGCATCAATGTTTGACTTTTCTATATATTTAGCAAGTGAAATTGCTATGCATCCACTTCCCGTGCACATATCTAAAATTCTTTTTTTATTTAATTTAATTACTTCTTGAACTAATATTTCTGTATCTTCTCTTGGAATTAAAACAAATTCATTTACTTTAAATTTAAGTTTCATAAATTCTTTAAATCCAACAATATAAGCAAAGGGTTCACCATTTATTCGTCTATTAAGATTTAATAAAAATTTTTCATATTCCTCTTCAGAACATTCTTTATATTTTATTAAATCATCAGGTAAAATTCCCATAGAATAAGCCAAGAGAAGCCTTGCTTCTCTTGAGTTAATATTGTTTTCACTTAATTTTATTCTAGCATTTTGTAATGCTTCATTTATTACCATTTATCATCTTCTCCATTTTCGGGAATTACTGCCTTAAGTGAAGCTATAGCAACTTCAATTTGGCTTTCATCTGGTTCATTAGTAGTTAACCTTTGAAGCCACATACCAGGTTTATTTAAAAGCATAACACATTTATTTTTGCTTCTACCAGCAAATTTAATAATTTCATATGATACTCCTGCAACAACAGGAAGAAGTAAAAGTCTAATTGCCATATTGGCAAAAACATTTGAAAATCTAGGTAAAAATGAAAAGAATATTATACTTATAATAATTACAAATAATAAAAAGCTAGTTCCACATCTTGGATGAAATCTAGAATATTTTTTTACATTTTCGGGTATTAACTCTTCTCCATTTTCATAACAAAATATTGTCTTATGCTCGGCTCCGTGGTATTGAAATAATCTTTGTATGTCTTTCATTCGAGATACCAATATTAAATATAATAAAAATAAAGTTATTTTTATAACGTGCTCTACAACATTGTATGCTGTTGTCATTCCTTCTGGCACAACTAAACCAGCAACAAAATTAGGTAATAACATGAATAATCCAATAGAAATTACTAAAGATACAAATACTGAAAAATACATTGCACCATCAGATAATCCATTACCATCTTCTTGCTTTTTATTATCCTTATTTTTTTCTTTTTTCTTTTTTGTTTCAGCTTTATTTATATTCTTGTCCTTTTTTGAAACTTTATCTGCTTTTTTATCTTTCTTTTCTTTTTTAGGTTCATCATCTTCTACGTCATAAAATTTAGCAGAAAACATTATAGCTTGAACTCCTATAACCATTGAACTGATAAATGAAACTACTCCTCTTACAATAGGAATTTTAGCCCATTTTCCAATACTATTTGTATCTTTTTCTTCTATTTCAATATTGCCATCTGGCTTTCTAACTGCCATAGCAATTTTTTTAGGTCCCCTCATCATAACTCCTTCAATAATGGCCTGGCCTCCTATTGAAGTCATTTTCTTTTCCATAAACTCACCTCGGCTCTAATTATATAAAATTATATGCAAAAAATCAAGATGGCTGTAATATAAATCAGGATATTTTTAATGATAATAAACCACACAAATAGTAACAACATTTGATTAGATTGCATACTTTATATTAAAACATTGAAAGGAGGAACAGTAATGTTCGAAGAAGAAAATCAATATCCAGATAAAAAGTGTATTGAACTAATAGAAAAATTTTTGACAATTTGTTTACCTGTTACAATCACTCCATGTATAGAGGTTAAACAAATTAAAACAGAGACTTGCGGAAAGCCTATTATTACTCCAATGCATGGAAATAATTGTTGTAAAGGTTCTGAAAATGGAGTTTGTGAATTTACTATAGTTCAAAAAATGAAAGTTGAAATTCCTGTAGAATTTGATGCTAAAACTACAATAGATGACCCTTACGTAGATTGTGAATTTCACAAAGACAAGGAAGATTGCAAATAAAATAAAAAAAGCCAGTCTAACGACTGGTTTTTTTTAATCTTTAATACCATATTTTTTCTTAAATTGTTCAACTCTACCACCAGTTGCTTGGAATTTTTGATTTCCTGTATAGAATGGATGGCATTTTGAGCAAACTTCGACTGACATATTCTCTTTTGTTGAACCAACTTTTATAATGTTGCCACAACCACATTTAATTGTAGCTTCTTTGTATTCTGGATGTATTCCTGCTTTCATTTCTTTCACCTCTCTTTTATGACTTATCTATATAATTTTTATTTAACTATGTTAGCATGCTTTAATATAATAACACATTTTTTTGCATAGTTCAAGCAAAAATAAGGTTTTTTATTAAAAATCCGGTAACTTAATATTAAAAAAACCCGAAACTAGATTTTACTCTAAGTTTCGGGCCAATATCTTAGTCTTCCTGTATGGAATTCTTATATTCCTCCATTTCATCTGGAATTCCATAGTCTTCAATGCTCATTTGAGCAAAGTCTTTTTGTGCCATTTTCTGCTCTTCAAGCCTCTGAGCTCTAGTCTTTTTATCTTTCTTAAACTCCTTCCTCTGCTGTTCCAAATCACTAAAAAAGTCATATACCGAAGAAACAGAGCCGTTATTTCGAAGAGCCTTCAGTTTCAGTTCTCTAACCACCTCATCAGAAACAATTCCCTCAATAATCGCCTTCTTAAGCAATGCATTAAAGAAAGGTGTAGGCATAAGTTCAGCCTTTTTAAAGTACGACTGAGGAAATTGCGAGTACGCATACATAGTAGCATATCTTTTTACTGTGGAACGTGAAATTTCGTACTTTTCCCGCTTCTTAAAACTCTCATCATAGGCATGCCGTGACTGAAGAGCACCAGCCTCGGATTCAGAGCCATGCGCCGCATTAAGCTCAGATTTCCGTGCAATTCTCCTAGCAGTATCTTCATCCACAATCCATTCTTCAATCGCTACATGAAGAAGCTTGTAAAATGTTCCTTGCGATATACCCTCTTTTTTGCAAAAATATGTCCTTGAACATTCAGCCGGAGAATCAGCATACTCATTTGCCAATTCCCAAATCATTCTCCGAGAATAATCATTGAAACGCTTCGACATGACACTTCCTCCTTTATCGGTCGGATATATATTAAAAAAAATTATTTACGTATACATAATACCATATATTTAGTTATAAGTCAATAAATATTACCTTCCCAAGTTGTTGCTTACTAGCCTAAATTTAGATATAAATTCCTCATTTGATTTTGTCGAAGTAATAAGCTTAATAAGTGTTTCTGTAATATTGGCTTGATTACCCTCATTTAATGCACTTCTAATCTTAGTTACAGTATCATACTCAGCATCAGATAATAATAATTCTTCTCTACGAGTACCAGATTTGTTTATATCTATAGCTGGAAATACTCTTTTTTCAGAAAGTTTTCTGTCTAGATAAACTTCCATATTACCAGTACCTTTAAATTCCTCAAATATAACATCATCCATTCTACTTCCTGTTTCTATTAGTGCTGTAGCAAGAATTGTTAAACTTCCACCCTCTTCAATATTTCTAGCTGCCCCAAAAAATCTTTTTGGCTTATGTAATGCTGCAGGGTCAAATCCTCCAGATAAGGTTCTACCAGATGATGGAATGGTAAGATTATATGCTCTTGCAAGTCTTGTTATGCTATCTAGCAAAACCACAACATCTTTCTTCTGTTCGACAAGCCTTTTAGCACGTTCTAAAACAATTTCAGCAACTTTTACATGATGTTCAGGTAATTCGTCAAATGTAGAATATATAACATCACCATCTATAGAACGTTTCATATCTGTAACTTCTTCAGGTCTTTCATCAATAAGTAAAACTATTAGCTCCACGTTTGGATGATTTTTTGTAATGCTATTAGCAAGCTTTTTTAATATTGTTGTTTTACCGACCTTAGGTGGAGCAACAATCATTCCTCTTTGTCCAAAGCCAATTGGAGCAATTAAATCTATAATTCTAGTAGCATATTCAGAAGAAAGTGTTTCTAAATGCATTCTTTTATTTGGATGAATAGGTGTTAAATCATCAAAGTTTTTTCTTTTCATTGCTACATCGGGTGTATCTCCATTAACACTATTTACATATATCAAAGCAGGAAATTTATCTCCTTCTTTAGGCATTTTACTATAGCCTTTTAATTTATCTCCTGTATCTAATCTAAATCTTTTTATTTGTACTGGAGATACATATATGTCTTTTGGAGTCGACAAATAGTTATTTCCTCTTAAAAAGCCAAAACCATCTGGCAAAACCTCCAATACTCCTTCAACAGGAAGTGCATCTTCAAAACCTGATTGAGATGAAGTTTCAGATTTTTCTTCTTTTTGAGAAGTTATATTCATTATTGCTTCAATAAGCTCATCTTTATTTAATTTACTGATTCCTTTTAATCCCTTTTGTTTAGCTAAATCGTGCAAATCAGCTAATGTAAGTGACTTTAGTTCTTCTCCCATATTCAATTCTCCTTTGCTTTTGGATTTTTTTAAGAATTATAAAAATTTCTAGAATGACTTTTGGCTAGATAAAAACAGGCGAATTTTACTTCGCCTTTTTTATTAAGAATTATGCTCTTTTCCTTGAAGCTCCTCTTTTTGATTCGATATTTCGTTTTAAATCAAGTTGCCTTTCATCACTATCTTTTAAAAACTTACTTAACATATCATCTAAAGTTGTAGGTCCAACTTTTTCATTTTGATGATTCACTTTATTATTTACAACTGCTTTCTTTATTGAAAGCGCTATTTTACCTTTTTCATCTATTGATAAAACTTTTGCTTTAACTTTATCTCCTGTTTTTAAAACATCATGAATATCTGAAACATAGTCTTTTGACACTTCGGAAATATGAACTAAACCATTTTTTCCATCACATAATTTAACAAAAACACCATAATTCAAAATATCAGTTACTGTTCCTTCTACAATTTCTCCAATATTAACTGACATATAAATTTCTTCCTCCTAAACTTTCATCATGCATATTTTACAATAAAAAATCTATTAAGTCAATATATTAGAGGGATTTTTCAAGGAGTATTTAAACTATTATTAAAGTTATACAACAAAAAAATCAATGGCTGACCATTGATTTTCCAGGAATATTAAAATAAACTTTTAAATACTAGCATCCATAAAAATAATTTCTGATGGCATTACAAGACCAAGCTTATCTCTAGCAACTTCTTCCATATATTCATCAGTCGACATAGAAGTTAAAGTATCATTTAATCTTTCTGTTTTTAAATTTTGTTCTTCTATCTCTCTACTATAAAATGAAATTTCTTTATCTAAATCATTTATTTTTGATTGTTGGTTAAGTAAAATGTACCCCATATACACAAAAACAAACGTTGTTAATAACGTAACTAACAACTTTTTCAAAATTTTCATATTCTCACCTTTTTATCATTTGTAAAAAACCTTATAATAATTAAATTCAACAAAATTTTTAAATTTCCTGCTTAACTTCCATTTTTTTCTTTTTTGGAATACTTAAAACAACTTTTTTCAATTTATTTATACAGAATTTATAACCTTTTCGTATATTATCAAAAACAAAATTCAAAATAGTTAAAACAAATTTACTGAATAATAACATATAAAATCCTGCACCCAATAAATATCCAATTAACATATAGCCTCTTAGTTCTCCATTATTTATTAAGAAACTGCTAATTATTATTATCACTGCTGTTACAAGCCAAAATATTATATCTTGAATATATACCCATATATCTTTTATTCCTTTAAATCTAAAGGCTCTAAAAAAATCAAATAATAATCCCAAAACTGTTCCTGTTATAATAGACCATAAAAAAACATATACTTGTTCTACCAACATAGTTAGCCCTCCTAATCATTTAAATATTTTTGAAAATAAACTTTCACCTTTTTGGTTAGAATAGCTTTTGTCATCATAAACCATAGAACTAATTTCTCCGTCTACACTTAATTCAGAATTATCTAAATTAAATTTATTAAGTCTTAAGTCTGAACCTTTAATAATCAATATTCCAAGTTCTGTATCTACTGTAATTATTTCTTCATCAAAGTTTAAAACATCTAATACACCGTTTAAATGAAGTTTGTTTCTATTTTCCAAAATTATATTTTGCATTTTTGTAACTTTATTATCTTCATAAACCATAGTCTAACCTCCTCTTTAATTATATATTCAGAGGTTGTCTATTTTAGAACTAAAAAATTTTTTATAATCCTATTTAAACCCTATGTCTTTTTCTTGGCGGTTCAGGCAAAATATTACTTTTTTGAGTGCCCGAAAAAAAGTCATATTTTGCAAAGAGTGCACTTGCTTAAACAGTAAAAAAGGATTGTAATTTAATTTTACAATCCTTTTTACATTTAAGATTTTACTTCTTTATTTCTCTTTTTTCTTAATATTATTTTTTCAATCCATCCTTTATTATATTTTAAAGAAATATAGCCAATGGCACTTATAACAAATGCACCAACTCCATCTACAATTAAATCTTCCATTGTATCTTCAAGAGCTAGTCTGCCAACTAAAGCTGTTCCATCTTCTAACAAAAATTTTTGCATATTAAGTCCTAAAAGTCCATCTGCAGTATATTCATATACTTCCCATACAACCCCTAAAGTAATTGCAAAAGTAAAAGCAAAAAATGCTACAAAAAATGGCGAAAGTTTTAAATGTATATTATCTTTATCATTCAAAAGCGAAATAAAAGAAAATCCAAGTGCTGCAATCATTCCTCCGCTAAATGTATGCAAAATCGTATCCCAATATGGAACTATGTGATAAAAGTTTCTAACTTCTCCTAAAAAAATAGCACAGAATAAGAAAATAACATACAATAAATATAAATTAGATGGAATTTCTATTTCTTTCTTTTTTAGCACCATGTTAGGATAAAAAAGTACCACAATTCCAAGAATACATTGAACTAGCATTAAAACGTAGTCACCTTGTGTTCTTGTAAAATACTCTGCTCCCCATTCTGGAAAAATAATTCTTACAACTAAAAATCCAATAGGAATTGTGAAACTATATAAAACTATATTTGTAATTATTTTAACAAATTTTCTTTTTTTGATATCTTTATCTTCCATAAATATTCCCCCAATTTTTAGTATTATTATATAATTAAATACATATTTTGTCATGCATTTTTTTTAGTACTTTTTTTTCTATTCTAGAAATCTGCACTTGCGATGTTTCAAATAGTTCTGCGACCTGCATTTGAGTCATACCTCGATAATATCTATAAGTAATAATTTTTTGTTCTTTTGGGGATAATGCTTGAATTTCTTTTTTTAATGTAATATCATTTATAACCATTTCATATTCATCTTGTTTGTTTGCGATTTTATCACCAATAGTATAATCATCTTCTCCTATTTTTCTATCTAAAGAATCAACAAAAGAATTTGCATCTAAAGCCATAACTATATCTTCTTTATCTATTTTCAAAATTTCACTTATATTTTCTATACTAAGCTCGTTACCCTTTTTATCATTACTTTCTTGTACTTCTTTAACTTTCATAGCTATTTCTTTTAAAGAACGACTTACTTTAATTGGACCATTATCTCTTAAAAATCTTTTTATCTCTCCAATAATCATTGGAACCGCATATGTAGATAATTTCGTTTCAAAACTTGTATCAAATCTTTTAACAGCTTTAATAAAACCTATAGTTCCTAATTGATACAAATCTTCTAGCTCACAATTTCTATTATTAAACCTTTTTACAATACTCCATATCAATCCGTGTGTTTTCGTTAATCAACTGCTCCATTGCCATATTATCTCCCGATTGTGCACGTTGAACTAATATATTCATTTTACCTCCCCTATATTCTTTTTCATAACAATTTTAGTTCCCATGCCAACAATAGATTCAACTTTTATTTCATCCATGAAACTTTCCATTATTGTAAAACCCATACCAGAGCGATCTAATTCTGGTTTTGATGTATATAAGGCTTGTCTTGCCATTTCAACATTTTCAATTCCTTTTCCAAAATCTATAATTTCTATTTCAATTGTTTTGTCAAACAATTTGCAATTTATATGTATAATCCCATCTTTATTTTCATAACCATGAATAATACAATTAGTTACAGCTTCAGAAACAGCAGTTTTTATATCAGCTAATTCTTCAAAAGTAGGATCTAATTGAGAAGCAAATGCTGCTACAGTTACTCTTGCAAAAGCTTCATTTGAAGATTTACTTTTTATCTCTAATTTCATTTCATTATCCATTATTCATTAACTCCTTTCTTAATGGCATTATTTTAAATATTCCCGACATATTAAAAATCCTTTTTAATTCTTCACTTAAGTTAATTATTTCTGCTTTTATTCCGAGTCTCATCAATTTTCTATATCTGCCGAAGTAACATTCCTATTCCTGAACTATCCATAAATGAAACTTTTTCAAAATTAAATAAAACTGTTTGAGGCATATATTTTTTTATATTATCATCTGACATTATTGCAAGTTTGCTACAAGTATGATGGTCTATTTCTTCCTCAAAAACAATTTCTAATTCTTTGCTTTTTATTTCATAATTTACAAACATATATTATTTCCTCCTTTGTATAAATTTATTCATATTATAGAAAAAAATTTTTAAAAAGTTTGCCGAACTATGAAAAATAATAAATATTTTATTAAGCAATACTATATAAAAAATCTTTAACTTCTTTTTCTATCCTTAACTTATCTGTCAAATATGACAAACCGTGAAAAACACAATCTACTAAAACTAATTTTTTTCTTGTTTTACAAGCTTCAAAATTTTCTTTTGACATTTTACTAGGAACAAAATCATCGCTTGTTCCATGAATAAATAAAATTGGTAATTTGTTTTTATTCATAGCATTTTTTACAGAACACTCATAAATATTAAATTTAGCAATTCCTCTGCAAAGAATATTAACTGCTGGTAACATTATTTCTGGATTTAATCCATACCTACTACTTACTACTTTTGAAATTATATCTTTAGGAGATGTAAAACCACAATCAGCAATAATTCCTTTTACTTTGCTAGGCAAATCTAATTCTGTGGCAAGTAAGATTGTAGTAGAACCCATAGACATACCACCTAAAATAATTTCATCAATATAATCATAATTATCTGAAATAAACTTGCACCAACTTAAACAATCATATCTTTCATTGATACCAAATGATATATATTTTCCCTCACTTTTTCCGTGTGCTCTTTGATCTACAAGTAAAATATTATATTTCAATTCATAATACAATTTAAAAATAGGTCCAAAATCATTTTCTGCAATGGATCTATATCCATGAAATAAAATTATAATTTTATTAGAACTGTTTTTAAAAAATCTAGCTTTTAATGTTAAATTATCAAAACTTTTTATACTAACCCATTCATAAGATAAGCTGTTAATATATTCTATTGATTCTTTTACTTCTACTAAATATTTATCTAATTTTCCGCCTTCTTTAGGATGAGCTTTTGTAATGTCATATACTTCTCCCTTTATAAAACCAATTCTAAAAAATTCTGTTATAAGTATAATCAAAAAACTAAATAATAAAATCAAAAGTGCATTTACCATATAATACCTTCCTTATAAATTTTTCTTTAGTTATTATTAGCAATTGATTAAGAAATATACTTACACAAAAAAGAGTATTTGATAACTTTTTTATCAAATACTCTTCACCTTTTATAAATATACCTATTATTCATTATTTCCTGGAATTGGAGTTAAAATTACTATACGATCATAAGCTATGCCTTCATGAGTAAACATATCTGTTGTTTTCCCTTCATCACCATATGGTTCGCCATATAGACTATTAACCGATATTCCATTATAAGTACTATTAGAATGTACAATCATTCCATCTCCCATATATACCATTATATGAGGTATACCCCCGATCTATTTTATCCAAACATAAAATTAATTGTCCTTTTTGTAATTGTGATACATCTATTTCTCCATTAACTTCATCATGTTTAAAATTACTTGTATCACTTTCAAAAGTTCTTGTTGAATAAAGTCCTCCATCATCTCTTACACATTTTATTCCATAAGCTTGTTGCATAATTGTACTTGCAAAAGAACTACAATCAAAATATACCACCCCATCTGTATAGCCACTACCATTCATAACTCTGTTGCCAGTCTCTCTATTACCAGCCTCTTTACTATATTGATTGTTTAAAAACATAGCTTGTATAATAGCCAAATTAAATTTCATATCTTCTTCAGAAGTTGCATTGATAGCTATATTACCCTCTAAAATTTCTTTAATTTCACCTGACTGTTCATCCATAATTCTTTGTCTAGCTTCTTCTCTTGTTTCTTTACTATTCATAACTTTAAAAAATATACTTGAACTTAATTCATCACCAATCTCTACATCTTCCATTCCATTATCTATTAAAAATTGCATAAGTGCATTTCTAGTATTACTACCCCATACTCCATCAGCAGCTTCATCCTCTGTATCATACAAATCGCCATAATATCCCAACCTAAATAATTGTCTTTGTAAAGCTTCTATTGCTTTTCTATCAGGATTTTCCCCATTTAATATAATAGTATCTCCAATTTCTATAGTTATGATATTAGTAGAATCTTCTTCTGGTGAAAAGTCGAAAGTTAAAAAACTTCCACTTTCATTTAGTCCAGATAAAGCATTTTCAGCACTTCTAAGGGCTGTACCTGCCTCATCTATTATTGTTTCTGAATCACTTATAAATTTTTTTCCACTCAATTTATCAGAAGCATAGTCACTATTTGCTACCACAAGTTTGCTATTAGCAGCAGCTACAAAAGATAGTGCATTATTCATTGCATCATCATCATATAACATTTCATCACTCATCTAATTTCTCACTTCTTTCCTCTTAACAATAAAATTTTGTATAAATACTTATATTATAATTATATAAGATAATTACTAAAAAGTAAATCTTTTCAAACTTTCTTCATTTTTAAACTTCTCAGAGCATCAGCATGTTCAAGACTTATATCTGTTATATCATTTCCATCTAATATTCTTGCCACCTCTGTAATGGTTTCTTCCTCATTAAGTTTTCTTACGGAAGTAATGGTTTTACCATTCTGTTCATTTTTTGATATATAATAATTTGAATCTCCCATCGCAGCAATAACTGGTAAATGTGTTATACAAATTACTTGATGATTTTTACTAATTTCTGCCATTTTTTCTGCTACAACTTTAGCAGCTTGTCCACTTATTCCAGTATCAATTTCATCAAAAATCATACAATTTATTGCATCATATTCACAAAAAATATTTTTTAAAGCAAGCATAACTCTAGAAATTTCTCCTCCAGATGCAATTTTAGTAAGCGGTTTTACATCTTCTCCCAAATTTGTAGAAATCATAATTTGAATTTCATCCATACCATCTTCTCCAAAGTAGTCTAATTCATTAAATTCAAACTCTATGTATGCATTTTTCATTTCCAAATCATTTAATTCTTTGTTAACTTTATCACATATTTCTTTTGAATATTTTTTTCTGGTATTTCTTAGTTTCAAAGCTAGGTCATTTAATTTATCTGATATTTCACCTAATTCTTTTTTTAAATCATTTATTATCTGATCACTATTTAAAAGCTTATCTAATTCTATATTTATCTCATCATAATACTTTAAAATTCCTTGAATATTTTCTCCATATTTTCTTTTTAAATTATAAATTAAATCAAGTCTCTCTTCTATTTGTTCTTGCTCATCTTTATCAAAATCAATATCATTCATGCAATCTAAAACTTCACTTGCAGAATCTTTTAGCATATAATATGCCTCATTTAAATTAAGTAAAATCTTGTCATATTTACCATCTAATTGAGCTATTGTAGACAACTCATGAGTAGCTAAACTTAAATTGTCCACAACAATATCATTTAAATTTGAATATGTACTAGATAAAGCTTTAACGATTTTTTCAGAATTCATAATTAAGTTTCTTCTTACATTAAGTTCATCTTCTTCATCTTGATTTAACTCAGCATTTTCTATTTCTTCAATTTGATATTTTAATAAATCTATCCTTCTAGCTCTATCCTTTTCATCTCCGAAATTTTGATTAAGTTCTCTTTTTATAGAATTATATTTTTCTAATAATTCTGAATATTCATTTTTTATTTTTAAAATTTTATCTCCAATAAACTTATCTAAAAGCTCTAGATGAGTTTTTGCATTTAACAAAGATTGATTATCATGCTGTCCATGTATGTCTATCAAATCTTCTCCAATTGTTTTTAGTTCTGAAAGAGTAACCATTTTTCCATTTATTTTACAGATATTTCTACCATTAGCATATATTTCTCTACTTAAAATAACATTATCTTCATTTTCAAAAAAACATGCTTCAATCAAAGCCATATCAGTTCCTGTTTTTAACATTTCTTTTGATATTCTGCTTCCAGTAACAGCTCCAATAGAACCTACAATAAGGCTCTTGCCCGCACCAGTTTCTCCAGTCATAACATTTAGACCATCTTCAAAGTTTATTGTTATATCATCTATAATACCTATATTTTTAATATGTAATTGACCTAACAATTCAATCACCTCGCACTAATTATATAATAATTATAAAAATAATGCAAACATTTTTTCGTATTATTATATCGGTTGAATTTTATTTTTTCTATGATATAATACAAGCATAAGAGTATGAAAATTGAAAGGTCGAAAAGTAATGAAAGAAACTGATTCTATTTTTGAAAATAAAGAAAAATTAGCAGAAAGTAAACTAATCATATTATACTTAATAAATAAATTTAATTATTCTTTATCAAATTCTCAATTATTAAAATTATTATATGATTTTGAGGGATTTAACTATTATTTGTTTCAACATTTATTATCTGATTTAGTTGAACAAAAATATATTTTAAATTATAAACAAGATGAAGAATGGTTATATAGAATTACAGAAGAAGGAAAAAATATTCTTGAATTAACCGAAAATGTTTTACCAGGTATCATAAAATATAAACTTGATACGATTGTGCAACATTCTTTGAAAGATATTAAAAATGAAATAACTGTCACAGCTGAATATATTCCCGAAAATGATAATGCTTATATAACAAAATGTAAAATAACAGAGTCACACAAAACATTATTTGAAATAAATATATATTGCATTTCACAAAGTCAAGCAAAAGCCATAGCTGATAACTGGAAAAATAATGCGATAAAATTATATCCAGAATTCATAGAATTATTAACAAATGAAAATACAAAATAACATATTTGTATTATTACAAAAAAAGATTCATGAAATATAATTTCATGAATCTTTTTATTTTTATTATTTAAGCTCTTGGATGAGTCTTAGAATATACATCTTTTATTCTATTTTGTCCCATTTGTGCATATATTTGAGTAGAAGATATATCTGAATGTCCAAGCATTTCTTGTATTGCTCTTAATTCTGCTCCATTTTCAATCAAATGAACAGCGAATGAATGTCTTAATGTATGAGGAGTAATATCTACATCAATATTTGCTTGAGTTTTGTATTGTTTAATGATTTTCCAGAAACCTTGCCTTGTTAATCTTTGTCCATTTACATTTACAAACAACGCTGGATCATTTTCATTTTTTAACAAAACTGTTCTAGATTTTTCCATATATTCTTTCAATGCATTGACTGCTAAAGAACCAACTGGAATAACTCTTTCTTTATTTTTTCCAACACATCTAATTGTTTTATTTTCTAAGTCAACATCATCTAAATTTAAAGAAATCAATTCTGTAACTCTAATTCCAGTTGCATAAACTAATTCAAGCATTGCTTTATCTCTATATCCTTTTAAATCAACACATTTAGGTTGCTCTAATAAAAGTTCAACTTGATCAGCTGTTAATACCTTTGGAGGCTTTCTCTCTATTTTTGGAGATTCTAAATTTACAGTTGGATCATCTGACACAACTTTTGTCCTATGTAAATATTGATAGAATGAACGTAATGAAGCTAAATTTCTAGATATTGTTGAAACAGCTTTACCATTATTTTTCAAATTATCTAGATATGTTTTTATATCATCTTCGCTAGTTTTCACCATATCCATACTATTTTGATCTAAATAGTTACAATATAATTTAATGTCCCTGTTATAAGATTGTAAAGTATTGTCTGATAGCTTTTTATCATTTTGAAGAAAGTTTAAAAAATTTTCAACATATTTCTTATCCATCCCACATACTCCTTTATTCTTGGTTTATACATAATTTGGAGATTACCCTTAAGGTTTATGTGCACCATTTATCTTTTGTATTTTTTTCTTAAACAGCTTTATTTTATACAATATTTTTTGATTTTGCAAGTCTTTTTATGTAAAATTTTATTTTTTTTTGAAAAATATGTTTTTTGCACTTTCTATATTTTTAAAAACATATCAATAAATCTATCATTTTTACTGTAATCATGCGGAAAATTACACTATTTTGATTATATAATTATCGTACTAATAAAACAAATCATTACTAATATAAAACATATTAAAAAAGATAAAATTGTATATTTAAAAATATCTACTTTTAAATTTGCTTTATTTACGAAAAAGTTTTTGACAATTTTTATTGAATAGCTTGCCATAAAAATCATTATAAAAACTATAATAACATTATTTATAAAAAGATTTTGAAAAATATATTCATTTCCTTGAGATATTCCTAATAGTTTAAGAATTGCTGAAATTGTATATCCTAGAGAATATCCTTTAAAACCAACATATCCAACTAGTACAACTGTACCTACAACAGACATTCCAACTATCCAAAATAAAATAACAATCTTAATATCTTCTTTGAAATAATTTTTAATAGTAATATCTTTGGGTATTTCGTTAAGCTTATCAATATTTTCTTGCAAACTAATTCTGTATTCTTTAAAATCATTTTCAGAAACATTTTTAAAACTAATTGAACCGAATTAAAATTCCAACAAAAAATATAACTAAAAGTATTATATATCCAATTTCTTTTAAAATATTTATATTTGTTTTTTTATATATATCTGCTCTCATAATAGCCTCCCATAAATATCAAATTATCAATAATAATATTTATGTACAAACTATTATAACTAGAACTTTATAATTTTTTTATTGCATTCACAGCTAATTCATCGCAACGATTATTATATATATTATCACTATGCCCTTTTACTTTAATCCATTCAATTTTATGAATTTGCATAAATTTATCAATTTCAATCCACAACTCTTTATTCTTTACAGATTTTTTATCCGCAGTTTTCCATCCATTTTTCTTCCAATTTTCAAGCCAACCTTGCTTAAAAGTATTTACTAAATAAGCACTATCACTATAAATTTTCACATTGCATGGTCTTTTCAAAAGTTTTAATGCTTCAATAGGAGCAGTAAGTTCCATTTGATTATTAGTTGTATTAGCCATTCCCCCACTTATTTCTTTTTTTATATCTCCATACATTAGAATAGCTCCCCATCCACCTTTTCCTGGATTTCCAGAGCAAGCTCCATCAGTATATATTATTACATCTTCCATTTTTATCATTCCTTTATATTTAAACTCGTACAATAGGAGTTGTATAATCTAGATTTGCTTTTCTATAATTAGGTACTTGATATCCTAATGTATAAATATTGGTAGCAAGTATATCTTTTTCAAGCATCCTCTTTTGAGATTCAGTTGCAGTTTTCATAAATTTAGCAACATTTGTTACTATAGGTAAACTTGTACTATTATATATTTTATTCAAAAGTTTTTCTCCTGCTTTTGTAAATCCTAGCACTCTAATATATTGTAAATTATGTTTATAACTTTCTATATCAGGCTTTCTTATATTTAACAAAGAATTTAACATTATTCTTTGGATTCTTGTTCTTGTATATCTTTTAGATTTAACTTCATTTATAAATTCATCTAAAGTAAAATATTCATTTGAACATTTTTTTAATGTATTTTCTAGTCCTTCTGTAATATCATTAAGTTGTAATAATTCATCTGATGAAGATTTTCTAAAATTATATAATATTTCTTTTTCATAATTATTTATGAACATTGGTGCTTTTCCATTTATTATCTCTGAATCAATAATAAAATAACAATCTTGTGGCAAAAGTTTGCCTAAATCTTCTGTTTCATTCTTTAGCAATTTTTCTCTAATTGCAGTAGCACTACATACATCATCTATAACTTCTAATGAATTATAAGATCCTCCTTTTCTCTTTATAACTATTGGTTCAACTTTACTACTCAAATATTGTAATGCTTTTAAATATTCAATTCCTAAAATATTATTAGAATCAAGCAATATATCAGCAATATATTTTGCATCATATTCCTTTTTTAAAAAGTTTTTGAGTGCATTACTTCTAGCTATTGGAAACGAAGCTCCTCTCTTTAAATCAGAATGCAGTAATTTTTTATAACCTTCTGGTTCTAAAAATAATACATTTGCTATTCTTTTTAAAGTATCTACATCTTCTGTTGATGCTCCAAAACATATATTATCTACTATTCCTATAGAATTTAATATATCTACTGCTCCTGTTGCAAAATATTCAGCACTAGATACAGCATAATATGTTGGTAATTCTATAATTAAATCTACACCATTTAAAAGTGCCATTTTAGTTCTTGTCCATTTATCAAACAAAGCTGGCAAACCTCTTTGAATCCAATTACCACTCATTACTGCAACTATAGCATCAACATTCATTTCTTCTTTTAATTTTTGTATTTGATATTTATGTCCATTATGAAATGGATTATATTCGGCAACAATTCCACAAACTTTCATTTTGCACCCCCATTAGAGATATAATACCACAATTGAAAAATAATGGAAATAAAAAATTAAAAAAATTGTTTATATATGAAAAACCTTCTTAAAATGTACAAAATTAAGTATATGTACTCATTTTAAGAAGGTTAGTAATTGCTTAGTTTGAAAATAATATCAAAAATATTAAAATAAAAAATAGAAATCTACTATTGCATAAGCAATTATTACTTATATTGTCATTGCAACCACATCCGTCTCCCATATTATAAACCTCCTTTTCTTTTTTACTTTATAATATGCAAGAAATTAAAATGTGTTACAATTATTGTTCATATATTTTAACATACTCTTTTGCCGTTTCTTTCCAAGAAAAGTCTAAATTCATTACTCTTTTTACTAAAGTATTCCATTCTTCTTTGTTTTTATATGTTTCTAATGCCATATCAGTAACAGATACAAAATCTTCAATTCTATCTCCCCAAAATGTAAATCCATTACCATTTTCTTTATCCGAAACATAGCCAATTACAGTATCTCTCAAACCGCCAGTGCTTCTAACAACAGGAATTGTACCATATCTAAAACTAATAAGTTGAGATAATCCGCAAGGTTCAAAAACAGATGGCATCAAGAAAATATCACTTCCAGCATATATTCTTTTTGCTAATTCATGATTAAAGAAATTATTAACAGAAACTTTATCTGGATATTTTTCTTTTAAATATTCTAATCTATTTATATAATGTTGATCTCCAACACCAAGTACAATAAATTGCACATCTTCTTTTAAAATTTTATTTACTCCCTCTATTAAAATATCAAAGCCTTTATGTTGTACAACTCTTGAAACTGTAGCTAAAATTGGAACATCTTTAGGTTTTAATCCTACTTGTTTTTGTAAAAATTTTTTATTATCCTTTTTTAATTTTATTGTATCTACATCATAATTTTTATAAAGTTCTTTATCTGTTTTAGGATTATATTCTTCATAGTCAATAGCATTTGTAATACCAATTAACTTACCTTGTTTTGCCTTAAAACTTAGTAATCCTTCATACCCAAAACCAAATTGCTTTGTTTGAATTTCATTAGCATAAGATTTACTAACTGTAGTCACTAAATCAGAATATAAAATACCTGCTTTTGAGAAACTCATATCTCCATAGAATTCGATACCATCTGCGGTAAAATAACTATCATCTAAATCTAAATGATATATATTTCCTTTATTAAAACGGCCATTATATTCCATATTATGAATTGTATAAATAACTTTCAATTTTAAATCCTTATTTTTTTCTTTTAAAAGAAGTGCAATTGGACCTGTTTGCCAATCGTTTAAATGAACCACATCAGGATTTGTTCTTCTAATAAATTCTACTACCGCCTTATCGAAAAATGCAAATCTCTCTGCTTCATCAGGATGACAGTATAATCCATCTCTATCAAAATATTTTAGATTATCAACAAAATATGTATTAAAATTTTTACCATCAACAATTTGTGTATGTTTTCTAATAATACAATTTTCTTTTCTACCTTGCATATATATTGGATAATCAGTAACATATTCTAGTTCCTGTTTTACATCTCTATAGCGAGGTAAAATAGTCATCATTTCATATCCTAATTTAAATATTTCTTTTGGAAGAGAACCTGCTACATCTGCAAGTCCACCCGACTTAGCATATGGAGCAACTTCCGAAGCAACATATAATATTTTTTTCATTAGTATCACCCACTTATAATTTATCTTAAGTTTTTTATTATATCTTCAAAATATTTTGGAAGCGGTGCTTTGAATTCCACATATTCACCTGTTTTAGGATGATTGAAACCAAGTATATATGCATGTAACATTTGACTTGTTACACCAAAATTATTTTTTCCATTTGAATAAACATCATCTCCAACAACAGGGTGACCAATATATGAAAAATGCACTCTAATTTGATGTGTTCTACCAGTTTTTAATTCTACCTCCACAAGTGTATATCCTTCTTCAAATCTTTTCAATACTTTAAAGTTTGTTAAAGCTTTTTTGCCATCTTTTACAACAGCCATTTTTTTCCTATCAGTAGGATGTCTGCCAATAGGTAAATCTATAACACCATTCTCTTCTTTTATTATTCCTCTAACTAATGCTATATAAATTTTTTTTGTAGCTCTATTTTGAATTTGTTCAGCAATATTTTTATGAGCAACATTATTTTTCGCAATAACCAAAACACCAGTTGTATTTTTGTCTAGTCTATGTACAATTCCAGGTCTAAATTCTCCGTTATAATCAGATAATTTTGTTTTTCCTAAAACAGCATTAACTAATGTTCCAGTTTTATTTCCTACAGCAGGGTGTACAACCATATCTTTTGGTTTATTAACAACTAAAATGTCATCATCTTCATACAAAATATCAATAGGTATATCTTCTGCAATTAAACTATCATTCACTTCTTGTTTAATATTTTCAGGTACTTCAACAACTTGTCCTTCATGAACTTTTGTTGATACTTTTACCTTTTTACCATCTAATAATATTTCACCATTTTTTATTAAGTCTTGAGCAAGTGATCTTGAAATATCATCAAAAGTATTTGAAATGAAAGTATCTATTCTTTCTCCATCATTCGTCGATGTAATTTCTTTTTTTCTTATCATCATCAGTAAATAACTCCCTACATTCTACTATAATAACTAATATTACTCCTACAATTATATACACATCTGAAAGATTAAAAATTCCAACCCACTTCATTGAAACATAATCTACCACAAAACCTCTAATCACTCTATCTATTAAATTTCCAATTCCACCAGCAAGAACAAGTGTATAACATTTTTCTTTAAAAGATTTTTTGCTTACAAATTTACCAATGAAAATACCTAATATAATACACACAACAAATGAAATAATTATAAAAGTAAAGTTATTTCCTGTAAATAATCCAAAAATCGTACCTGTATTTTCAACATATTCCAATCTTAAAAAATCTCCAAACACATCAATGCTTGGTTTATAATGAACAGTTAAAAATTTTACAAGTTGATCAATAACAAGTAATATTAAAATCATTTTTCAATCTCCCCTTTTTCTTCTTCATGCATTTTTTCATTTGCATGTCCTTTATTTTTTTCATGATGTGATTTCTTATCATCATCTTTTTCATTTGAATTAGTTTTAACTGATGTTTCTTTATTTTCAAAAGAATTTATACATTCATCAATTGTATTATTTATGTTTTTAATTATATCAGCTTTTAGTCCAATAGGTTCTTCAGTTGGAATCAAACTTAAATCTTCATTTCTTTCATTTCTATCACTTAAATCTATGTCCACTAATTCATAATTCTTAGCTATATAATCTAATATTTCATCCATCTTCTCAATATTTAAACTTTGAGGAGCTGGAACAATCCCATATATATTAGACAAAGTAAACATATATTTTTTCTTTAAATAACTTTTAATTTCATGATTACCTCTTAAAAGCCCAGTAATAATATCAGAGAAACTTACTTCTTGACTTGCAGCTTCAAATTGTTCAGTTGTTAAAAATAATCCTATGATATTTGTTCTAAGCTCATTTTTATATTCATCTCTAACTATTGCAATATATTTTGTTTTTAAAGTATGAATTCTTGATAGTAAATTTAGTTCTTCATCTCTATCCATATTTGCTCTTAATAATTTCATACATTCTTTTAATTCTTCTTCAACTTCCTTTTTGGGATTTTTCGAATCAGAAATCCATTTATATTCATGTAAGCAATATTCCAAATCTTTTCTAGCGAGTTCATAGTCTTCAAATGTTTTTATTTTCTCTAATCCCTGAATCACAAAATCACTTCCTTTGTATAATTATCTACTATAATTTTAATTTAATTTATTAAGTTTTGCAATATAAAACTTGATTTACTTCAACATTATAGCTATAATGTTTTTGGTATGCTTAAACTAAACTATAATTAAGTATAACCGCCGTAAAGGAGGTATTATTATGTATGATTTAATAATAATTGGAGCTGGACCTAGTGGTATCTTTTTAGCATACGAGTTAATTAAGCTTGGTTCAAAAAAGAAAATACTAATGATAGAACAGGGAAAAAAGGTAGAAGATCGTTTCTGTCCTATTGAAAAAACTGGAAAATGCATAAAATGCAAACCTTTATGTCATATAACAAATGGATTTTCGGGAGCAGGAGCATTTTCAGATGGTAAATTAAGCTTATATAATCCAGAAGATACCGAAATTCATGTTGGTGGAAATTTACACGAATATCTTGGAATAGAAAAAACAAAAGAACTTATAGATTACACCGACAAAATTTATCTTGAGTATGGTGCCGATCCTAAGGTTGAAGGAATAGAATTTAAAGATGAAGTTTCTAAAATAAAAGAAGAAGCAAAAAAATACGATGTAACTTTGTATGATGTTCCTGTTAGACATTTAGGAACAGAAAAAGCACATGAATTATATGGAAAACTACAACATTTTTTAGAAGATAATGGTGTTGAAATGAGATTTAATACAGTTGTATCAGATTTAATTGTAACTAATAATGAAATTAAAGGTGTAAAAACCAAACCTGCAAAATATGTTGAAGATGATACATATTCAGACTTTGAAGAAATCTATGGAAAATCAGTTGTTATTGGTGTTGGAAGAAAAGGAGCAAACTGGCTTTCTGATATGTGTTCAAGACATAAAATTGATAGTCGTGCAGGAATTGTTGATATTGGAGTTAGATATGAATTACCAGACAAATTCATGGCAGACATAAACAAATACATGTATGAAGCAAAATTTGTTGCAAGACTTGCACCTTATCATGATAAAGTTAGAACATTTTGTCAAAATCCAAGTGGATTCGTTTCAACAGAAGTTTATGATAAAAACATAACACTTGCAAATGGACATTCATATAAAGATAGAAAAAGTACAAATACAAATTTAGCACTTTTAGTATCGCACCACTTCAACTATCCTTTCAATCAGCCGATAGAATATGGACGAAATGTTGCTGAAAATTCTAATAAACTTGGAAATGGAAATGTTTTAGTTCAAAGATTTGGTGATATATTAAATGGTAAACGTACATGGGAAAAAGACTTAGAAACAAATAGTGTTGTGCCAACACAAAAATCTGCTGTTGCTGGAGATATTACATATGCTCTTGGATATAGAACAATGACAAATATAATAGAATTTATAAAAACACTTGATAAGTTTATTCCTGGATTTGCCCATCCTGACAATTTACTATACTCTCCAGAAATAAAATTTTATAGTAATCAAGTTGTAATAGATAATAATTTTGAAACAAGTATTAAAAATTTATATAGTATCGGAGATGGTGGTGGATTAACAAGAGGCTTAATGATGGCATCATGCTCTGGAGTATATTTAGCTCATGTATTGAATCAGAATTAAGTCACTTTTTTAAAGTATTTTTTCTTGTTTTATTTAGAACATATGAAATATAAAAAATTGGCTGTAAAAGTCACTTTGTACAGCCAATTTATTTTTTATCTAATAATTATAGTTTTTCAATTTCTTTTATTGAAAGTCCTGTTATTTCAGATATTAAGTTTATGTCCATTTTCTTTTCAAGCATTTTTTTTGCTATTTTTATCGTATTTGCTTTTTCACCTTTTTCAATTCCTCTTTCTTCTGCATCTTCCATTCCAGTATTATAATCAAGTTCAAACTTTCTTTTTAAGAAAGCTATTCTTTGTAAATCTTCTTCTCCTGTCAAATATTCATATTCTTCTTTGGCTTCCTTTATCATTTCATTCTTTTCCTCCGCCATTTTTATTAGCTCCTTTCGTGAATAATCTATAAATAATAACCA
>CANQBB010000002.1 GCA_947588905.1 uncultured Clostridia bacterium | reverse complement strand
CAACTTGTGTAAAAACTTTTATCTGCATGAAAAAAACTAATAATAATTTTTTAAACTTTGAAGATTTGTTATCTCAAGGAAAAGAAGAATTAAATAAAGGAAATATCGATTATATCAATGCAGAAATTGACCCTAATAAAATGTCTTTGATACTATTTACTTCTGGAACAACATCTCTTGCAAAAGCTGTTATGCTTAGTCAAACTAATATTTTGGTTTCTGCTAATGATGTTTCAAAAATTATTCATGTAACTCCAGATGATGTAAATCTTGCTTTATTACCTTTTCATCATACTTTTGGTGCATTAAGTTTAATGTACTTTTTGGCTGGTGGTTCTTGTAATGTATTTTGTGATGGGCTTCGACATGTTCAAGATAATTTAAAAGAGTATCATGTAACTGCTTTTATTTGCGTTCCCCTTTTACTTGAATCTATGTATAAAAAAATAATGTCTCATATTGAGAAAACTGGTAAAACTAAAACTGTAAAATTTGGGTTAACCTTAAGTAAATTTCTTTTATTCTTTGGAATAGATATTAGAAGAAAATTATTTAAAGAAATTATAGATAATCTTGGTGGCCTTAGAATGGCTATAAGCGGTGCATCTGCATTGGATGCAAAAGTTCAAAAAGCTTTCAATGATTTTGGAATTCGCACAAGTTCAGGATATGGATTAACCGAAACCTCTCCTGTTCTTACTGCTCCAACATTAAATATGGATGTCATTGGTTCTTGTGGAACATCTATTCCAGGTGTTACTGTTAAAATTAACAATCCAGATAAAAATGGAATTGGAGAAATTATTGCTAAAGGACCAAATGTTATGCTTGGATACTATGAGGATGAAGAAGCAACTAAAGAAGTAATAAAAGATGGTTGGTTTTATACTGGAGATTTAGGATATCTAGATAAAAAAGATTTTCTTCATATCACTGGTAGGCAAAAAAATGTTATTGTTTTAAAAAATGGAAAAAAGATTTTTCCAGAAGAATTAGAGCTACTATTCACTAATTTACCTTATGTAGAAGAATGTATGGTTTTTGGTATGCCAAAAGATAATGATTTGACTAATTCTATTAAAATAGTGTATAATAAAAAGGATTTTGGAAATAATCTCTCTGAAACAGATATTAAAAATAAAATATGGGAAGATGTTAAAAATATAAATAAGAATTTACCAAAATATAAACATATAAAAAATTTAATTATTTCTGAAGAACCTATGATAAAAACGACTACTGCTAAAATTAAGAGAAATGAAGAAATCAAAAAAATATTAGGAGGTTCAAATTAAATATGTCTTTGAAAGAAAAAGTTGTAATTCCTAATTATACATTAGGAGAGGAATTGATAAGTGCTATATCTCACGGAATTGGTATATTATTAAGTATTGCTGCTCTTGTTTTATGTGTTGTATTTAGTAGCATTCACAGAAACCCTTATGCAATAGTATCTAGCTCTATATATGGTACTACACTAATTATTTTATATACAATGTCTACTTTATATCATTCATTAAAAGTAAATAATGCTAAACGTGTATTTAATATTATTGATCATTGTAGTATTTTCTTGTTGATTGCTGGTTCTTATACTCCTTATGTTTTAGTAACTTTAAGAGGAGCACTAGGCTGGACAATATTTGGTATAATATGGATAGCAGCAATTATTGGAATTATATTTAACGCAATTGATTTGAAAAAATATAGAAAAGTTTCATTGTTTGCTTATATTGCAATGGGATGGGGTGTTATATTTGCAATTAAACCATTAGTAAATAGTTTGAGCACACCCGGCTTAATATTCTTAGTACTAGGTGGTATAGCATACACTGTTGGTGCTATCTTCTATGCACTTGGTAAAAAGAAAAAATATATGCATTCCGTATTTCATTTCTTTGTTTTAGCCGGAAGCATATTACAATTTTTTTCAATATTTTTCTATGTAATATAAACCGTTTTAGTAATAATAATCACTCTATTTAGCATAAAATTATATAGCTAAAGGAGTGATTTTTTTTGCTTAATTTAATTGTAGCAATTATGAATCGTTTTGGATATATTGGTATAGCTATACTAATTGCAATAGAAAATTTGTTTCCACCAATTCCATCCGAAGTTATATTAACATTTAGTGGATTTCTCACAACTCATACACAACTAACTATTTGGGGTGTCACAGTTTTTTCAACTATTGGTAGTGTTGTTGGAGCAATAATTTTATATTACATAGGAAAATTATTAAATAGAAATAATTTATATAAATTAGTTAATGGAAAATTAGGACATTTATTACATTTCAAAATAGATAATATTGAAAAGTCAGAAAAATGGTTTTTAGAAAAAGGAAAATATTCTGTTTTCTTTTGTAGATTTATTCCAATAATTAGAAGTTTAATTTCTATACCAGCAGGTATGAGTGACATGGACTTTTCTTTTTTTATGATTTTTACTATACTAGGATCTGCAATATGGAATATTATTCTTGTTTCTTTAGGAGCATTTGCAGGAGAATCTTGGCAAAATATTTTATTATATTTCAAAGAATATTCTAATATTATTTATATAATTTTAGGAATATTATTCATACTATTTATAATATATAAAAAACTATTTAAGAAAAAAATTGCAATTATTAAAGTTTCCAAAAAATGAAACAAGGGGACGGGAGTTGAAACAAGGGGACGGAGCAAACTTTCAATTTTTTTCTTTTTCCTTCGTTACAAATTCATTATTGCAACAAAATTGAAAGTTTGCTCCGTCCCCTTGTTTCATTTCATTGTTTTTATAACTTCTTCTGTTGTTTTATTTTTATCAAATAAATTTATTACAAATAATAGTATCAAAACTATAAGTAAAACAATAGCATATGTCATTAAACTTAATTTCCAATTACCCACTACCAAATATGCTCCCGCAAGTGTTGAGGAAATTACAGAAGGAAATCTAACAAAGGTAGATATACAAATAAATTTAAGAGGTTTTACTGGTAACAACCCACCTAAATAAACTAATAAATCCTTTGGTGTGCCAGGTACTGAAAATAATATAATCATTATTAGTTCAACTTTTTTAGGATTCTTAAATAATTTACTATTCATAATTTTGTTTACTTTTCCTTCTTCACAAAAATCATTTACAAATTTTCTTCCAAGTTTTCTAACTAAAAAGAAAATCAATGTTGTTGTTAATGCAACTGTAACCGTTATAAATACAGTTCCCCATAAACCTCCATAACACATTCCAGCTAATAATTCCATAGGTTCTCCAGGAAGTACAATTAAAAATATTTGAGCAAGTTGCAATCCAAACAATAACAATACTCCCCATATTCCCATTCTTGAAACTTTATTTTTAAAAGCAAGCTGTCCTTCAAGTGTACTTAAATTCTTCATAACAGGAGCCAAAAATATAACTAATATTATTGCAATTAAAATAACAATAGCCATCAATGAAATTTTAAATATTTTTATTTTTTCTTTTCTACTCATAGTATCCTCATCCAATTAAAAGTATTTAAAAAAGCCATGCTTAGCATGGCTCTTTCATTTTATTTTTGTATAATTTCATCTATTTTCACATCTCTAACATGTTCAATTTGTTTCCATGCCATTTTTGTATTAAAGAATGCTCCAACATTTATAATAAACCATGTACTTAAAAATATTGGATATGTAATAATTCCTTTCCATGCTTTTTTAAAGTCTTTCTTTTCTAGCACTACAACTAATATTGCTTGTAAAATAGTAGTAATTATAAATAATACTCCAAATTCAAATTTACCTGTTAAAAACATTGCACCTTGCCTTATAGGCATAGCAAAATATTTTATAAAATCAATACAGCTAATGATTAAAGATAATATTACAATTGGCATACACATAGTATATATAATTGTATCTAAAATTACTGCTGTTAGTCTTTTTGTATTTAAAAGTTCAGGCATACATGCTTTTAAACATTGTATATGTCCAACTGACCAACGCATACGTTGATTACATGACTGCCCAAAGCCAACTGGTTGCTCATCATATACAACCGCATCTTTTGCCCAACCAATTTTATGACCACGTGCAATTGATTTTAATGAAAACTCTATGTCTTCTGTTAATGTGTTAGTATGCCAGCCATTATTTTCTTTAATAACCGACATTGCAACCATAAATCCAGTACCATTTATTAAAGGAGATAATCCTAAATTATATCTTGCAAGATGATAAAATCTATTCATTGTCCAGTAGAAAATCGCATAATTTGCTGTAATCCAGTTATCACCTACATTTTTAATATCTCTATAACCTTGAACAATTACTTCGCCTTCACAAAGCTTATCATTCATTTTTTCGAAAAAGTTTGGTGAAACAACATTATCTGCATCAAATACACAAAAAGCATCATACTTATCTGGAAATTCATCTAGAACGATATCAAAAAACCATTCCAATGCATATCCTTTGCTCTTCTTTATTTGGTTAAATCTTTCATATACAATAGCACCTTCTGCTTTGGCTATTTGAGCAGTATTATCAGTACAGTTATCTGCTATAACATATATATCGATTTTATTTTTAGGATATTTCTGAGCCTTTATACTTTGGATTAGCCCAGCTATAACCTTTTCTTCATTTCTAGCAGATATTACAGCCATAAACCTATGCTTTTTTCTAGTAAATTTATTCTTTTTAATTGGTTTTGCATACGCAAATAGCCATATGACTAATTGATAAATTGCAAAGAACATTAGAAAAAATGATAATATGTTTTGGATACCATCCAGTATTTGTAGAGTTTTCATATTTTTATCTTCCTTTTCTATATTTGTACTATCTGTACTAGTACAGTATAATATCTTTTAAATAATATGTCAATATATCTGTAAAAATTCTTTAATTTTTTATCTTCTAAGTCCAATCTTTTGTTTCATTATATCATACTTTTCTTTTGCAATCATCCTTGTTTTTTCTCTGCCAGCATCTAAAATATCATCTAATTCTTTATTATCTATTAGTTCATTAAACCTATCTTGAATTTTCTTAAGCTCATTTACAGCAACATCTGCAACTGCAGTTTTAAAATTGCCATAATTACTATTTGAAAATTCCTCTAAAGCCTCCTCTTTAGTTTTATTTTTTAAACTAATATAAATATTTATTAAATTTGAAATACCTGGTTGATTATCAACATCAAAATTTATCTTTCCAACAGAATCTGTTGTTGCAGACATTATTTTTTTTCTAATAACATCTACATCATCTAAAAGTCTAATAACACCTTTTTGATTTTCAGAAGATTTGCTCATTTTTTTAGTTGGATCTTGTAAATCTGTTATTTTTACTCCCTCTTCTCTAATAAGAGGTTCAGGTATTTTAAATGTATCACCATATTTTTTATTGAATCTTATTGCAATGTCTCTTGCTATCTCAACATGCTGTTTTTGGTCAATTCCAACTGGCACAAAATCCGTGTCATAAGTCAATATATCTGCTGCCATTAAAACTGGATATGTTAATAAACCAGCAGTAAAATTGGCACTCTTTTTGCTTTTATCTTTAAATTGTGTCATTCTACTTAATTCACCATAATATGTATTACACTCTAACATCCAAGATATATTAGCATGATACTCATTTTCTGATTGTAAAAATATTGTATTCTTTTTTGGGTCAATTCCACAAGCAATATAAAGTGCGATAAGCTGTCTAATGTTCTTAGCTAAAGTATCTGCATCTATCGGAACTGTTATCGCATGCATATCTGCTATAAATAAAATGGAATCATATTTTTCTTGACACTCTATCATTTGCTTTATAGCACCAATATAATTTCCTAATGTTATAACACCAGTTGGTTGTAGTCCTGTTAATACTCTTTTTTTATCCATAATTTTATTCCTTTCTTTATTATTATATCAATACTTTTTCAGAAGTAATAAATCAATTATTCTAAAATTTTTAAAGCACATTTTATACCATCAACTGCTGCACTCATTATGCCTCCGGCATATCCGGCACCTTCTCCACAAGGATAAATTCCTTTAATATTTGACATTAGATTATCATCTCTAAGAATTCTAACTGGTGAAGAACTTCTAGTTTCTACTCCAGTCAAAATAGCATCTTTATCAGCAAATCCTTTAAGCTTACTATCAAAATATTTTAATCCTTCTTCCATTGTATCAGTAATATATTTAGGTAATATTTCATGTAAGTCTGCCATCTTTACTCCTGGTAAATATGTTGGTTTAACATTTCCAAATTTAGTAGTAATTTTTTTATTTAAGAAATCTTCAACACGTTGTACTGGAGCTTTATAATCTCCTCCACCAACCTCAAAAGCTTTTTCTTCTATCTCCTTTTGAAAGTACATTCCTCTAAGTGGAGATTCTCCATCAAAATCTTCTGGATTTACTCCAACTAAAATTGCACTATTTGCATTTTTACCATCCCTTGCAAAATTACTCATTCCATTAGTAACTATTGTGCCCTCTTCACTTGAAGATGCAACAACTTCTCCTCCCGGACACATGCAAAATGTATATAATGTTCTATCCTTTGCATGATAAACGAGTTTATATTCTGCAGGTGGTAAATCAAGTTTTGTTTTATCTCCATATTGACTTTTATTTATTAGTTCTTGCTTATGCTCTATTCTCGCTCCCACCGAAAAACTTTTTGCCTCCATATTTATTCCAATATTATATAGTTTTTCAAATGTATCTCTTGAACTATGTCCTATTGCAAGAATGGCTGTATCTGTTTCTATTCTTTTACTACATATTATTGCTTTTAATGCATTATTTTCAAATTCAAAATCTGTAACTTTCTCATTAAATAAAAATGTTCCACCAAGTTTTATAATTTCATTTCTCATATTTTGTATAACATTTATTAAATTATCTGTTCCAACATGAGGTTTATTAACATATAAAATTTGCTTTGGTGCTCCAAATTTTACAAACTCTTCTAATACAAATTTGCAATATGGACTACTAATCCCTGTGTTTAATTTTCCATCAGAAAAAGTGCCTGCACCACCTTCACCAAATTGCACATTTGAATTTATATTTAATTTGCCTGTTTTCTTAAATTCTTCAACATCTTTTTTTCTTTCTGTAACTGTTTTCCCTTGTTCAATAATAATTGGATTTGCTCCATATCTAGCTAATATCAACCCTGCAAACAATCCAGCAGGACCGGCCCCAACAATTACAGGTCTTAAATTACTTTTTCTATTATTTTTTATTTCTGGAAAACTAAATTCTTTAACTTCTAATAATCCGTTACACAATTGTTTATCTTTTAATTCAACATCTATAGTATATACAAAATGTACATCATCTTTATTTCTTGCATCTATTGATTTTTTATATATTTTCCAAAATGTAACTTCATTTTTAGAAATACCAGATTTTTTAAGAGCCACATCTAATACTTCTTCATCAGAAATATTTTTTCTAATTTTTACATCTTTCAATCTATACATATTAAAATTCTATCTTTGCTCCCTCTTTAGTATCAATTATATTAACACCATTTTCTTTTAATCTATCTCTGATTAAATCAGCATATTCATATTGTTTATTTTTCTTAAACTCGTTTCTAATTTCTATTATACCATTTACAAGTTTATCTAAATTCTCATTAGAGCTTTCTTCTTTAATTTCAAAATTAAGACCTAATATATTTCCTGCTAATTCATCAAATATTTTTCTAATATATGCTAATTTTTTTGTATCATTATCTTTTGCTTTATTAGCCTCTTTAACCATTTCAAGCAATATTGCTATTCCAACAGCTGTATTTAAATCATCATCTAAAGCTTCTAAAAATCTTGTTTTCATATCATCTATATCTGGATATGTTACACCATCTAAATTGATTTCTTTATATTTTTCAGTTTCTTCTACTAAAGAAGCAAATTTTTCATAAGTTATATTTGTTTCTGCTAATCGATCTTCAGAAAAATCAAGTACACTTCTATAATGATTCTTTACAATATATAGTCTAACAAACATTGGTCCATATTTTTCAAACAAGTCATCTAGATTTACTACGTTACCTAATGATTTACCCATTTTTTGTCCATTGGTTGTAACTAAATTATTATGTACAAAATAATTTACAAATGGTTTTCCTGTAATAGCTTCTGATTGGGCAATTTCACATTCATGATGTGGAAAAATATTATCAACACCCCCACCATGAATATCAAATGTATCGCCTAAATATTTTCTAGACATTACACTACATTCAATATGCCATCCTGGATATCCTTCTCCCCAAGGTGATGGCCATTTCATTAGATGGTCTTCATCTGCTTTTTTCCATAACGCAAAATCCTCTGGATTTCTTTTATCATCAGCAATTTCTATTCTTTCTCCTGAGACATTATCATCTAAAGTTCTTCCAGAAAGTTTTCCATAGTCTTTGAATTTTCTAACATCATAATAAACATTTCCTTGATCAGTCACATATGCATAACCTTTATCTATCAATGTTTGAACAGCCATAATAATTTCAATTATATGACCTGTTGCACGACAACTTATTGTTGGTTTTAAAACGTTTAGTTTTCTCATGCAATCAAAATACATATTTTCATATTTATATGCTACTGCAACTGGGTCTAGTTGTTCTGCAATAGCTTTTGTTTGAATTTTATCTTTTCCTTCGTCTCTATCTCCAACTAGGTGTCCAACATCAGTAATATTTTGAACATATTTTACTTTATATCCTTTATATAAAAAATATCTATACCATAGATCAAATACCACATAACTTCTTGCATGGCCAACATGTGGTGGTCCATAAACAGTTGGTCCACAAACATACATACCAACATTTCCCTCTGAAATAGGTTTAAAATCTTCCTTGTTTCTAGTAAAAGTATTATAAATTTTTAGTCCCATAAAATTAACCTCCAATTCTATTAAATTATATTATAATTACTGATAAATATCAATTAACTGCTAGTCCTTTTTGAAATAATTTGATTATTTTTATCAATGCTATTTTTATCCATACAAAGTTACAAAAATAACAAACAAAAAAGACACAAATTTTTCTTTTGTGTCTTTTGATTATTATATAATAATAGTGCAGACACAACGCATACGAAAAATGCACTAGTGCCTCGCACTAGCGTTTAGTATCTACACCAACATATTTTATTAAATTTGCTAATATTTTTCATTTAGTCCACCCCCACTTAATTACCTCATATATTATCATATAAGATTACATAAGTCAAGGAATTTTTTAATAAAAAGCAGATTGTTTCTAAAACAATCTGCTCTATTTATATTTAATCTTCTATAATATAAGCTGTGGCTTCTCCTCCATCTAATCCACCTTCAAATTTATAAGTAACGACTCCTGTTGATACTTCGCCACTTCCTGCAACTTTATATTCAATTTTAGTAAAATTATCTTCATCTACCATTACATCGCCACTAATATCAGTATTAACATCAAAATAATCATCAGCATCAACATATCTTATTTTTATTATTTTTAAAATTCCAGTTTTAAAATTATCAACTAATTCTCCTCCAGTTGCTGCATTAACAGTAAAGAAACTACCAAAAACTAATACAATTCCCATTAAAGAAAAAGTTGTGATTTTTTTAATTGTATTTTTTTTCATTACACATTCCTCCTTCAAATTGGATATAGCAATGTTATCTTTATATCTTTTTAAAATCCTTTCATTTAATTTACTCATATACTATACCCTCTTTCTTCTAATTTCTTTTTTATTTTTAACCTTATTCTATGTAATTTTGTTTTTACCTTCATATTTGAAATGCCTAGTCTTTCTGCAATTTGTTTTGTTTTATACGAGTTATAATAAAACAAAGTAAATATTGTATAATCTTGATTGGATAATTCGTGGATTACATTTTCTAATTCTTTATACTTTAGTTTCTTATCAAATGAATTTTCTATATTTATATCTGCTAATATATTTTCATCAAGTTCAATATTATTATAATTTTTACTAGATGACGTCATCTTTTTCTTAGTTAAATTATGTGCAATACTAGCAATATATGATTTAATACTTTTATTTGTATCTAATTTATTTTTATTTTTCCATAATACTAAAAAAACATCTAGTATTATTTCTTCAATGTCTTCTTGACTTAAATAATTACCACAAATATTAGTAACTACTACTTTTAAATAATTACTATATTCATTTATTATTTTTTCAATATCTAACTCACTTTCGATTATATAATCTTTAATTAACTTATTCAATTTAGCTAAATCTCCTTTAAGGCATTTCACTTATATATTACCAATTTATGCAAAAAGGTTACACTTTAAAAAAATCTTCTTAATGTTTTTACATTAAGAAGATTTTATATGTTTATTTATTATATTCAATTTTTACTGCACATTCTCCGAAAGCATAAGGAACAAATTCTGTTAAGTCAATCAAAACTCCATCTTTCTGAACTGCAAAGCCTAATAAATTTAGATTATCTTTTAAAGGTAACATTTCAAAGCCAGATTCGATTTCTTCATAATCATCTTTATATGCATCTTTTACTTTTTCCATTATAATATTAGCAATTTCTTCATCTGTTTTATCTGCATATAAATCTTTTAATGTTAACTCTTTTTCCTGTGCAATATCATAATTATAATACTTTGTTCCAATATTAGGATGTGGTCCACCAGCTTCTTCATACCATGTATCTGCAATTACTATTATATTATTGTCATTATAAAATATATATGATTTATTATCATAAACATATGGTAATTGTATTCCTATATCTGTTCCTACTGCATTTTCAGCATCACTTTTATAATTTTTGAAATTATTTACATTTTCTTCTGCTCTATCTTTTATTTCATCATTTAATGTTTTTAAATACTCATTATCAGCAGTGAATTCTATATATTCATAATTTATATTTAATAACTTAACATCATTATCTCCACTTATTTCTTCGGAAATTTTTCTTATTTCAAAACCCAAGTCGCCAGAAACATTTGTATTTTCAGTTTTTCCCCTATTCCATAAAATCACTCCCATAGCTACAATTAAAATCAAAATTATAGCAATAATTACCCATAAAAACTTTTTCATATACATCCTCCTTCTCACTAGGAATATAATATCACACTATATAAAAAAAAGCTATATGATAAAAATATTTTTAACTTAATTTGCAATGAAAAAAAAAGGGCTGCAATTAGCCCTTTTTATAATAAATATGTTACTATTCCAATTAAACCAGCTATAACTATTGCTGTAAGCAAAAAATATAAAGTAAAAATTAATTTCATACGAATTCTATACTTTTTAAATCTAATTTTTGAATCTGCTATATCAGGATAAATAATTTTTAAAGCCTCATCTTGTTGCAATTCAATTTGTTTCTGAATTATTTTCATAAAAGATTCCCAATCTTTTTGGTTTGCAAAAAATTGTGGAATATATGGAAGAGGATATTTTTTAGAAATTTTTTTTGCTTCTTCAGGTAATTCATGTGTACCTTTAGAAACTTGAAAACAGCGTCCTCGAATGGCATAAAACCGTCCTATTGAATTAGCTATTTTACCGTCTTTCCATTGTTCTCTATGTCGATCTTCAATAAGTTCAACTGCTTTCTCATATTGTTCTTCCGTTTCCCACGGTTTTATCCTATTCATGATAATATCTGCAGTAAGCATAGATATTTCCCTCCCTAAAAAATATTCTAGGTATAATCTCAAGATTTAACAATTAGAATATAGCATCTCTTCAGTTTAAAGTCAAGATATTTTCTATTTAAATATAAATATTGCACTTTACTATTTCTCAGTGTATTATAATTATATTATAGTCATAATGAAAGGAAGTTTAAAATGATTGTAGAACATACAATTAAACCAGTATATTTTAAAAATTCAAAAGTTTTAATTTTAGGAAGTATTCCTTCTGTTAAATCAAGAGAACTTGGTTTTTACTATGCACATCCACAAAATAGATTTTGGAAAACTTTAGAAAGTGTTTTTAATGAAAAAATAGGAGAAACAAAAACTGAAAAAATTAAATTTTTAAAGAAGTATAAAATTGCATTATTCGATGTAATTAAAAGTTGTGAAATAAACTCATCAAGCGATAGTTCTATAAAAAATGCTGTTCCAAATGATATATCCGCAATATTAAATCAAACAGATATAAAGACAATTTTTACAACAGGAAAAAAATCTTATGAATTATACATGAAATATTGCTATCCAGATACTAAAATAGAAGCAATATATTTGCCTAGCACTTCTCCAGCAAACTGTCCTAAAGGGATTGAAGAAAAACTGAAAGAGGCATATAGTCAAATAAAATATAAACTTGAAGAATAAAAAATTTTTCGATTATACAAGAAAAATCACCAGTTTAACTGGTGATTTTCTATGTTAATCCATTATCAATGTTAATGGGACAATATGAGATTCATCTGGAGTTGGCGCAACATCTCTTGCCCCATCCCATTCTGGATATTTAGGCAATTCTCTTTCCGCAATTTCTCTTGTCATACAGAAAGCTTTAAATGAAGAATTTCGCTCATTATCTCTAGTTCTTATTCCAAATATAATCATGTTGTGAGTGTCTTTCTCCATCATTATGCCTCCGCTATAAACAATTCATAAAATTCTGCAATAGATTTTTTCAATTTCATAGCATCTTGTGAATTTGTTTTCGGTCTTCTATCAAATCCCATAAAATTTTTGCAAAGACTTATATTAAGCACAGAATCCCCAACATTCATATTAAAAGTCTCATAACCCGCTACTACAAATGGATATTTTTCAATACGTTTTGCAATCGTCCAAATTTTAGTAACTAAATCAGCTTTTTCTTTACTAAGTTCAATCAATACTCTATTACTTGAATGCCTAGTATAGTCTTCTGCTGAATGATCTCGTACTTTTGCGCATCCACCCTTTTCATCGGATAATGCACTGCACCTTGTGCACATACCACATTTATGATCAATTTGGCCATCTATGTCCAGATTGATATTGATGTTTGGGTCAATTTCAGCATAGTAAAGTTTTCCATCTCTTTTCAAAACAAATCCCGGTTTGCCAGATGTTCTAAGTGAGAAAAGTTCTTCTTCATCTACTAATCTAAGCTTATAATGCTTTTCATTTCCCCGACGAATAACACATAATTCATTGACACCATCAAGAACACACTTCGGTGGATAACCATTAAACCTTCCATTGTATTCCAAGTAGAATCTCCTCCTTCTGCACGAATCAAATTATCGCTTCGATATAAAAATATACAGCCACGGTTGATATAATATCATGTATTTGACCTTTAGTCAAGAAAAAACGTCTATTTCTAGACGTTTTTAATACATATATTTATATATATGAAATAAATAATTAGAATATTTTTGTTATCCATCCAAATAATTTATCTAATATTACTAATAATCTATCCCAAAAAGAAATATTTTCTTTTGAAGATTCCATATCATCATTTTCAACTTTTACTTTTTTAATATCAGGAGTTTTTAAAATAAATTGAACACTATTTACATTTTCATTATTTTCATTTCCAAATGAAACAACTTTAGCATCTTTATTTACATTAAAAATTGTAGTGTTATCTTCTACTTCATCAAATTTATCATCTATTATGCCTTTCAATTCATTTTTAGAATTTTTTATTGATATAGATTCACTCGCCATTCCTATTAACTGTCTATTAACATTTAATAAAGCATCTGTCGTTTTATCTGAACCGCTATATATATCACTACTTAAAATATTTAACATTGATTGAATATTAGTAATCATACTCAAACTTAATGTATCCATTTCATTTAGTTCGTTAACTAATTGTTTTGCGTTATCTATAGTTTTATAAAAATCATCTTTATTTTTTAATAAATCATCACTATATTTTGTTGCAATATCTAGCATGTTTTTTAAAGACGTAGTTACTTTTCGAATATTTTTAATAGTACTTTCAACAATTTCTGCATCTTCGCCATCTAAAATATTAGATACTTTATTTAGTTGAGAACTTAACTCTTTTAAGTCACTTGATAATTTATCATTATTACCCATACTGCCAGACATATCATTTAAGATTGATTTGACATTTCCTAAATTTTCTCCAATTTTATTTGCAGAAGCTCCAATTTTCAATAATGCTTCTTTTGCAGTAGCATTATCGGCAACTAATGGTAACGTGTTTTCAACATTAGCACCTATTTGCTCTGTTTCACTTGCTATTAACAATAAATTTTTTTCAAGCTCTTCTTGGGTTGCACTACTTACACCTGTTAAACTACTTAAAAGTGAATTCATATCTTTTGTTACTTTTGATGTATCTTTCATTAACTTTGAAAGTTCATCTACATCATCTGGTAAATCTTTAGATAAGCTTTCTAATGTTTTTAAGTTTTTATCTAAATTCGATAAATTTTCTGATAATTTTTTTGTTTCTGTTGTTAATTCATCTGTTAAATCGATAACTTTACTATATGTAGAACTTAAATTATCTAAATCTGTTTGCACATTTTGAATTATTGGAAGTATATCATTTAAAATAATTTTTAAATTTTCAATATCTTCATCTCTTAAAGAATTAAGTCCATGTAATTCATTTAAACCATTTTTTATTTCCGTCACACCATTAGAAATTCCATTAAGTCCATTATTCATTCCATATAATGAATCTAATACAACATCTGTACTACTATTCATTGAATTTATTGCATTTTCCATATCCTTTTTATCATCCGCTAATTCAACAACTTCATTTAATAAATCTCCTGTCAATGGTACCATAGCCATAGTAATACCATCCATTTCAAAATTGTCTGTACCAATTTCAATATCAAAATCTGTTGATTGTCCTGGTAGAACTATAAACATAACCGTCTTGCTATTTCCATTATCAGTAATCATTGCACTATCAGATGATACACTTAAATATTTACTCATATCATAACTACCTGTAATTTCAAGTATATAGTTATTTTTATAATACTCATTAGTTTTTTCATTTGCATTTATATTCATATTTATTTCAACTAATCCACTACTACCAAGTAATTTATCAGGAGATACTTCTACTCCATTTAATTTATATGATATTTCAAAATTCCATGGTATTAAATTATAATATTCTTCTCCAACTTTCCCAGTATAAGAAAAATTGTTTTCTCCACTAACGTTAAAACTAATTCCATTTTCAATTTTCTCATAGTTTTCTTTGTTAGTAAGATTCGTTACCTCACTATATTTTGTATAATCATTTATTTGTGTAGTTCCATTCAAAATACATTTATTGTATATGTTGATTTCTTCTACTTCTCCATATCCTCCCAAGTTAATGTATACTGTTTCATTTTTCATTTGTATAGGTGCAGCAAGTGCAAAATTATTTAATAATATTGCAAGCACAAGTATTAAAACAGCACATTTTTTCATTTAACCTTACTTCCCTTCTTAAAATTTTCAAACTTTGTTTTTTCTATCAATTTATCAAATATAACTAACACATGTGGTAAGAAAAATATAACTAAAAACATACTTAAAATTGTTCCTCTACCAATAAGTTCTCCCATTTCAGATACAGCACTCATTGTTGAACCAAACTTTATTAAATAAGCAGCTGATACTAATATTCCTCCAGATGTAATTATAGATGGTACACTTTTTGATACAGCTAAATCTGATGCTTCTTTTTTATCATTGTCTTTTCTAAACTCTAAATAATTATTAGTCATTAAAATTGCATAATCTATTGTTGCTCCAAGTTCTATTGAACTAACTATTAAATACCCCAAAAACATCATGCTCTGACCTGTATAATATGGTATAGCCATGTTTATAAATATTCCACCTTCAATTACAACTATAAGTAATATTGGCAATATTAAAGATTTAAATGTGAATAATAATATTACCATTACCATTCCAATTGAAATCCAATTTACAATGTTATAATCTTTGTTTACAACATTTTTAATATCCATCGTAACTGGTATTGTTCCTGTTATTTCATAATTATTTCCATAATATTTTTGAGTTATTTCTTCTATTTCATTTACAGCTTCAAAAGCAGCATCACTTTCTGATGATGTTTTTACATATATGACAAATCTTGAGTATTTATCTGTTTTAAACTTTTGATAATTATCTATTGGAATAAAAGAATCTGGAATTCCTTCTCCAACAAGATTTGCAAGTGACTGAACTTTTTTCACATATTCTAAATTTTCAAATTCATTTGCTAAATTTTTTTCATTCACATAGTCACCTACTGGCACAAGTATAATTATTGGATTACTTCTACCAAACTTTTCTACAATAAGTTTTTCATCTTCATATACTTTTGTACCTTCGCCACCTCCAAAAGAAGATGCTCCATATAAGAATTCATTTTGCTTTTGTGCAACATATGAAGGCACTACGATTAAAATAACTATTGCTATTAACAAATATGAAATCTTTCTTGTATATTTTGCAAATTTATTAAAATCTGGTAAAAATGATTTATGATTAAATTTTTCTACAATAGGATAAAACTTTAATATTAAACATGGCATAAAGAATATTACACTAATTAAACTAAATATAATTCCTTTTGCAAAAACTAATCCCATGTCTTTTCCAATAGTAAATCCCATAAACACTAATGCAACAAATCCCGCAACTGTTGTAAGAGCACTAGAACAAATTGATGAACAAGATTTTACTATAGTTCTAACCATTGCTTCTTCTATATCTTTTTTATCTTCATCTTCAAATTCATGTAAAACAAAAACCGAATAGTCCATGGAAACTGCAAGTTGCAGAGCAGCAACTATACTATATGTAAGAAAAGATACATGCTTAAAAATTATATTTGTTCCCATGTTAAGAAGTATTGAAGTTCCTATAATCACTATAAACAATAGTGGTGATAAATATGAATTAGTTGTTAAAATCAAGATAATAATTACAACTGGAATAAGTATAATCATTATTCTACCTATTTCTGTCTTAACTTTTTCTCTTGAAGATTTTGTATCAATCGCAGAACCAATCATATTACTATCTTCAGGAATTATTTTTTGAATATCTTCAATCGCTTTATCTGTTTTTAATGAATATTCATCTTCATCAAACATTATTTCAAAAATAGCAGAACCATCTTTATAATAATCTTTTAATAAATCTTCTGAAATGAATTCTTCTGGTCTATAAATATCCACACTATCGTCAAGCCATAAAACCATGTCTACACCATCAACAGCTTGAATCTTGTCTTTATACTCTTTAGCTTGAACTAAAGTAACATTGTTAATCATTACTCTTGCAAAACCTTGCATAGCAAATTCATCTTTTACTATATTCATTCCTTGCTTTGATTTTTCCGTATCTGGCACATATTCTGATAAATCATAATTTATATTTACCATTGGCATTAGTATTAAACTAATTAAGATTAAGATAATGAATATAATTCCGATTTTATTTCTCTTTTGTACGATGAATCTAGCTAATTTTTCTATCATTTCTTTATCACTTCCATAACTTTCTTTCCTAAATCTTCTATCATTAGTTTCTCATATATCTCTAAATTCTTCTTCATAGAGTTAATATTATCTAAATTATTTTTTACAATATACGTAAAACCTTCAAATTGAGCTCTAGCAACTGCTCCACACAAAATTATATATTCTTTATTTTTAATATTCGTACTTTTCAAAATTGTAATCATTTTTTGCGTAAATAAGTTTAATATTCTTTCTTTAAAATCTATAAATTGACTTTCATTTTGAGAATTAAACATTACTTTTAAGGTATCATTATTTTCTTTTGCAATTTTTAATGTGAAAGAAATAATTAAATCAAACAAATTATGAAGATTGATATCTTCGTAATTAGATGGAATTTCATTAAAGAATTCTTCTATTTCTGTTTCCATTTCATCTAATATTTCATTTAATAAATGTTTTTTAGTTAAAAAATATCTATAAATATTTCCAGTACTAATTCCAACTTCACTAGCAATATCTTTCATAGAAGTATTTTCATATCCATCTTTTTTAAATTTTTTCTTTCCAACATCAATTATCTTCTGTTTAATATCTTCCTTTAATTTTTGCATTTAAATACCTCCATTCAAAAATGAACTTGAATTCACTATTAAGTATATTACACCCATTTCTATAATATGTCAATAGTGAATTTAAATTCATTTTTAAATTTTGCTAAAATAAAAGAGTTGTAAAAGCTATTACAACCCCTTTTCGTTTAATTTTTATTCATAGTCTACTACATCAATCCATTTACCAAGAAATTCTTGTTCTTCTTCTTTTCCTTTTGTTTTTTGTGTTGCAGCAACTATTGGAACACATCTTAAAATTTCTCTTTTTGATACTCCAGATTTTTCTAAAAATAAATTCAAATATTTATCTGCAAGTTCAACTTTATTATCCATATTAAATAATAAATACGTTCTTGCTGAATCAAATACCGGACTGCCTTGTGTAACATGTGACCAGTCTATTGTATAAATCGTTCCATCATCTTTTATAATTACATTTGAAGGATTATAATCTCCATGACAAACAGAATCTTCTACAGGCATTCCTTCTAATCTTTGTAATAAATCATATTTTACGTTTTCGTCAATATTTTGTGCATTTGTAATTTTTCTTTTCATTTTATCTTTTATTCTACCAAGAAGTGGAGACCTTTTATGCAAAATACTTAATTGATTGTCTACAAAAATATTTAGATAGTAGTCTTCTTTATCAGGATTTTCTTTTAATAAAGAATCTAAAGTTTTTCCTTCTATATGTTCTGAAATCAATGCCCATCTATTTTCTATCTTACTAACCTCAATTAATTCTGGAACATTTAATCCTGTTTCCTCTACTCTTGCCTGATTTACAGCTTCATTTAATATATCCGATTTTGAATAATTTTCTACAAATAATTTTATAGTTCTACCATGATCTTTATAAACTGTCTTAGTTGGTCTTTCTGTTATAATCTCTTCAAAATTCATTATCTTTCACCTCCATAATATGCTTTTAAATACATATCTTTTATTTCACTTAGAAGTGGATATCTTGGATTACTTCCTGTGCATTGATCATCAAAAGCATTTTCTGTCATTTCATCTAACGTATCTAAGAAATATTTTTCATCTACTCCGTAATCTCTAATAGTCTTTTTAATTTCTATTTTATCTTTTAATTCTTCAACTTTACTAATTAGATTTTCTAATTTTTCATTATCATTAGAACCACCAAGTCCAAGATATTCTGCAATTTCAGCATATCTTCTTAATGTATGTGGATGGTCATATTGTGGAAAAGTTCCCATCTTATTTGGAATTTCTGCACTGTTAAATCTTAATACTTCCGATATTAAAAGTGCATTTGCAATTCCATGAGGTATATGATGATATGCTCCAAGTTTATGAGCCATAGAATGGCATACTCCTAAAAATGCATTAGCAAATGCCATTCCAGCCATTGTTGCAGCATCAGCCATTTTTTCTCTTGCTTCCATATCATTTCCACCATTTTGATATGCCCTAGGCAAATACTCAAAAATATTTTTTATTGCTTTTAATGCTAATCCATCTGTGAAATCTGTTGCCATCATTGATGCATAAGCTTCTAGACCATGAATCAATGCATCAATTCCAGAAGCAGCTGTTAATCCTTTTGGAGAGTTTGCCATCATATCTGCATCAACTATTGCCATTTTAGGCATCAATTCATAATCTGCAAGAGGATATTTAATTCCAGTTTTTTCATCTGTAATGACTGCAAAAGGAGTGACTTCTGAACCAGTTCCAGCAGATGTTGGTATAGCTATAAAATATGCTTTTTCTCCCATTTTAGGAAATGTATATACACGTTTTCTTATATCCATGAACCTCATTGCCATATCCATAAAATCTACTTCTGGATGCTCATACATTACCCACATTATTTTTGCAGCATCTATAGGACTTCCACCACCTAATGCTATAATACAATCAGGTTGAAATTCTGTCATTATTTTTGTACCTTCAATTGCAGACGCAAGAGATGGATCAGATTCAACATTTGAAAATACTGTATGTTCGATACCTAATTCATTTAACTTATCTGTTACACATCTTGTAAAACCAGTTTTATATAGATATGAATCTGTTACAATAAAAACTCTTTTTTTGTCATAAACATCTTTCAACTCTTGGAGTGCTACAGGTATTGAACCTCTTTTCAAATATATCTTTTCAGGTGTTCTGAACCAAAGCATATTATTTCTCCTTTCTGCAACTGTTTTTATATTTAATAAATGCTTAACTCCTACATTCTCTGATACTGAATTACCTCCCCAGCTTCCACAACCTAAAGTAAGAGATGGTGCCAATTTAAAATTATATATATCTCCAATTCCACCTTGAGAAGACGGCGTATTTACAAGCACTCTATACGTTTCCATTTTTGTTTCAAATAATTTTAATTTTTCTTTTTCGGTAATAGTATTGATATATATTGATGATGTATGTCCATGTCCACCATCATTAACAAGTTCATGGGCCTTTTCAATTGCGTCATTAAAGTTTTCAGCTCTATACATAGCTAAAACTGGAGATAATTTTTCATGAGCAAATTCTTCTGAAATTGATGTGTCTTCAACTTCTCCAATTAAAATTTTTGTGTTACTTGGAACATTTATTCCAGATAGTTCTGCAATTTTGCAAGCAGTTTGTCCCACTATTTTTGCATTTACTGCACCATTTATAATCATAGTCTTCCTAACTTTATCTTTTTCTTCATCATTTAAAAAGTAACAACCTCTTTTACTAAATTCTTCTTTTACTTTTTCATATATTCCATCTAAAACAATTACAGACTGTTCTGAAGCACAAATCATACCATTATCAAAAGTTTTTGAATGAATTATAGAATTTACTGCTAATATAATATCTGCCGAATCATCTATAATAGCTGGCGTGTTTCCTGCTCCAACTCCAAGTGCAGGCTTTCCACTAGAATAAGCAGCCTTAACCATACTTGGTCCACCTGTTGCAAGTATCAAATCTGATTCTCTCATAACAGTATTTGTAAGTTCTAATGACGGAACATCAATCCAATCAATTATGCCTTCCGGTGCTCCAGCTTTTACAGCAGCATCTAATACAATTCTTGCTGCTTCAATAGAAGATTTTTTAGCTCTAGGATGTGGACTAATTATTATTCCATTCCTTGTTTTTAAAGCAAGTAAAGTTTTAAATATAACTGTCGAAGTTGGATTTGTTGTTGGAATAACAGCTGCAATAACTCCAATAGGCTCTGCGTATTTTTTTATTCCATAAGATCCATTTTCTTCAATTAGTCCACATGTTTTTGTATTTTTATATGCATTATAAATATACTCAGAAGCATAATGATTTTTTATAACCTTATCTTCAATAACTCCCATATTAGTTTCTTCAACTGCCATTTTTGCAAGTGGAATTCTAGCCTTATTTGCTGCAATAGCTGCCTCAAAAAATATTTTATCTACTTGTTCTTGAGTATATTTTGAAAATTCTTTTTGTGCGTTTTTTACTCTATCTATAGCTCTTTTTAATTTATCTACATTGTCAATCAATTCACGATTAGTATCCAAACTATTACCTCCTCATTTGTAAAAAACTATATTTCTTCATATTTAATCATAGCATTACAAATATAAATTTTCAATTATTATATATAATTTTTTCAATATAGTAATAGTTTTATATTTTTAAAAATATATATTCTTTTAAGTTTATTTTTTATATAAATATCCTCATTACATAACTGGTTTTTTAGATAAAAAAGAACAGGCTTTTTAGCCTGTTCCTTATCTTTTCCAAATTCAATTAGCGTCCATGACCATTTGCAGTATATATAAGTGATTCTTTCTGTTGTGCTGTAAGATCATACTGATTCAATTCATCCATATAATCATCAATGCCCTTCTGACGTTCATCAGTGCTACTATAATCATATCCTACTTTTTCTGCTTTCTTTTCGAGGTAACTAAGAGCATAAGAATCGGCATGCATCTTGTCAGACATTTTTACTTCCTCCTTTATTAAAAGTCGCAAGTGTGGAAAAGAAACAATGTCTTCATTGACATCATTTGCATTATATAACTTTTCTTAATATTTTTCAACATTTTATGTAAATTTTTAAAATTATATTTTATACCATACTATAAAGCTTTAAATATTTATTTTTTTACAATATAATTTTTAAGTATTGTTAATATGTTGTATAAGTTTGATTTTTATGTAAACATGTGGTAAAATATAATTATAACCTTTTACTAAAGGAGGGAGATTTTTCCATGCGGTTAAGTACTTTCATCATTGCTCTCGAGATTGTAGTAGTCATTGTTCTGATGACTGCCATTGTTCTCGAGGTGGTTCAACCCGGGATAATTTCTCAGAAATTATCCATCGTCACTACGACAATCACACAACTGTCGACTAAGCCAACACCAGAATCAACGTCTGAACCAACGGTCGAAGCAACTATCCAACCGACGACTGAACCCAACATCCAGACAACTACTGAACCTACTGCTCAGCCTACCCCAGAACCGACCCCTCAGCCAACCGAAATTCCTAAGAGTTTTGAGCTTCACCAGATAAATGTTGGGTGTGCCAACGCACATCTCGTTATTTCTGGTGATACTGCTATCATGATTGATGGTGGACTCAAAGATTCTAGAGAAAAGGTCATTTCCTATTTGCAGAATCATGGGGTAACTCATCTTTCTGCATATATTGCCACGCACTGGCATGGTGATCATGTAGGAAATATGAGAGCGATTCTGGAACAGTTTGGTAATCCTGAAACTTTGGTTTTTGGTAACTCTGCTTCTGCTCCGTCTGAGTATATGCCATCTGGAAAAGGCACCTACCAGCAAATGCTCCCTGGACAGCAGTTCTCGATTGGTCCCATTGAATTTACTTGTGTCGGCCCGTACAAGCTTTCTGGTCTTGAAAATTGCAACTCCCTAAACTTCGTCATGAAATTTGGAGAAACGACCTTCTTCATGACGGGTGACTATACTCATGACCAGGTTTTGGATTATGACATCATTCGTGATGTAGATGTATTCCAAATGCCTCACCACGGATTGAAAATTGAAGGGAGGTTATATGCCAGCAACAAAGTTTTACAAGCGGTGAACCCGCAAATTATACTAGTTCCAGCAAACAGTTCGAAACCCACAAACAATACCATCAGTGCCCTTGGCTTAACAGCCAAAGTATATAACAATAAAAGTGGAAACGTAGTTATTATTTCTGACGGCACTTCAGTTCAGGTTCAAACCGAAAAATGACGAGAGGAGGAATCTCGAAAAGGCACCACATTTGGTGCCTTTTCCATTTTAATTTTTATGCTGATTTAGTTTCAAGTCTTAATTTATCTGCAATCATTGCAATAAACTCACTATTAGTTGGTTTGCCTTTAGTTGCAGAAATTGTATTTCCGAACATTTCATTATTTACATTCATTTCTCCTCTAGACCAAGCAACTTCTATTGCATGACGTATAGCTCTTTCTACCCTTGATGGAGTTGTTTTAAATTTTTTAGCAAGTGTTGGATATAAAAGTTTTGTAATAGAATTTATTGTCTCAATATCATTTACAGCTAAAATAATTGCTTCTCTTATATATTGATATCCTTTTATGTGAGCAGGTACTCCAACTTCATGCATTATTTTAGTTACCATGCTTTCTATTGATTCATCTTCTTTTTTCATTATAGAAATATGTGCAGATTTAATAATGTTTTCTTGAGTTGGTATATTTTCAATTAAGCCTTCGTTTATTTCTCTAATACGTTGAATCAATGTATCTAAATCAAATGGTTTAATCATATAATATTGTGCTCCTAAAGCTAGAGTTCTTTGAGTAATCGCATCTTGTCCAACTGCAGAAAGCATCATAAACTTTGTCTTTCTTGGTTTGTTAATTAAATCTAATTTTTCTAATACTCCTAAGCCATCTAATTGTGGCATTATAACATCTAATAATGCTATGTCTGGATTTAATTTCTCAATCATATCAATTGCATCTTCACCATTATGTGCCATTCCTATAACTTTAATACCTTCTTGACTACTTAAAAATTTGTTTAAAACTTGTGCAAAATCTACATTATCGTCAGCTATTGTAATTGTGGTCTCCTTTTGCATTCAATCTCCTCCTATCATTCTTCTAATTTTTACTACATTTAAGATTATACTACCAAAAAATGGAAATTGCAATAATAAAATGTAAAATTTTTCCATTTTATTCATGATAGTATTTTGCTGTTTGCTTACAATATGTTTTTCCATTTGTGAATTCACTCAAATAGTGTAAAAATTTATCTGTATAGGAGTCAACTACTAAAACATCCAATTCAACTTTATCTAAAAATTGTGTATTTAAAATTTTTATATCATTATTTTGACAATAATATTGTAGTGTATTATAGTTATCATATTCTACGATAATTTTAAATTCCACGCATAATTTCATTTCAGTTTTTGTTGCATTTTTTAAAGCTAGTTTCGTCACTCCTCCATAGCATCTTACTAGCCCACCCGTGCCTAATAATATTCCACCAAAATACCTAGTAACGACAACCAAAACATTTATCAATTTTTCTCCACGCAAAATATCCAAGATTGGTACACCTGCAGTTCCACTAGGTTCTCCATCTTCACTATATTTTTCTGTTCCATCTTCCAATCTATATGCATACACGTTATGTTTTACATCTCTATACAGTTTCTTTATCTCATTTATTTTTTCGTTAGCATCTTCTTCATTTTTTATATGAAAAATACTTGCTATAAATCGTGATTTTTTTTCAGTTAATTCGGCAGTAGCATTTTCTTTTATTGTTATATATGATTCCTGCACTATTTCCTCACTTTCTGAGCTAACACTCTTTTATTATATTCTTGTTTATACCTCAAAATCAAACATTTTTCATCTACCATATATGCCAAAATTCGACAAAGACTAATTATTTGTTCCGTGCAACATAACCAGTACTCCATGCAATTTGTAAATTAAATCCTCCTGTATATGCATCAACATCAATTATTTCTCCAGCAAAGTATAAACCTTTAACTAATTTTGATTCCATTGTTTTCGAATTTATCTCTTTTATATTAACTCCACCTGATGTAATAATTGCCTCTTCAATAGGTCTAAAATTTTTTAATGTAAATTCTAAATTTTTTAGTAAATTAACTAATGTCTTTCTTTCTGCTTTTGTTATTTGATCAATTTGTTTTTGTGGATTTATATTAGATAGTTTTACGATATATGGTATCATTTTATTTGGTAATAAGTCATCTAAACAATTTTTAAATTGTTTTCTACTATTTTTTTCAAAATCTCTAATTAAACGTTGTTCTAATTTTTCTTCTGATAAAGCAGGTTTTAAATCGATATATAATTTGATATTTTTATCTTTCATTTTTTGTATTACATTTTTTATATGTAATATATGTGAGCTTGCGCTTAATATTATTGGACCTGAAACACCAAAATGTGTAAAAAGCATTTCTCCAAAATCATCATATATTTCTTTTCCATTATCTTTAATACTAATTTTTACATTCTTTAGAGACAAACCTTGAAGTTCTTTGCTTTCATATGTTTCAATTGGTACAAGTGAAGGCATTAAATCAGTTATTGTATGTCCTAATGATTTAGCTAAATTATATCCGTCTCCTGTTGACCCTGTGGTAGAATAGCTTTTACCACCAGTTGCTAATATAATCTTATCTGCCTCATAAAATTTATCTGCCATTACTCCTTTTACTTTTCCATTTTCAGTAACTATCTCATTTACCTTGCAATTAACAACAACTTTTACTTTACATTTATCCATTTCTTTTTTTAATTTATCTACTACTTCCAACGCATTATCTGATTCAGGGAATATTCTATCTCCCCTTTCAACTTTTGTTTTTACACCAATGCTGTTAAAAAATTTAATTGTTTCTTCATTATTAAATTCATTAAAAGCACTATATAAAAATTTAGGATTACCAGGAATATTATTCATAAATTCATTTATATTTATTGCATTTGTAATATTGCATCTTCCCTTGCCTGTAATAGATAATTTCCTTCCAACACTTCTCATTTTTTCTAAAAGAGTTACTTCATTTCCATTTTTACTTGCAGTAATTGCAGCTATCATTCCGGCAGGTCCTCCGCCAATAACTATAACCTTCAAAATTTATTCCTCCATACTTATAATTATAAACTAAGAACTATAATAAATTAAAACTTAGAATCCATAATTGTACGCACTGCTTCTGTAACAGCAATTTTTCCATAAGCATATGTTATTCCACCTTGCAAATATGCAACATATGGCTCTCTTAATGGTCCATCGCAACTTAACTCTATTGAAGAACCCGAAGTGAAAGCACCTGCTGCCATAATAATTTGATTTTCATATCCAGGCATATCCCAAGGCATTGGTTTAACATGTGAATCAATCGGAGAAAAAGACTGAATTGCTTGGCAAAACTTAATAAGCTTTTCTGCATTACCAAATTTAATCATCTGAACTATATCTGAACGTTTTGCATTATATTTAGGTTCAGTTTCAAAACCTAATTCTTCTAATAATTTAGAAGCAAATATTCCTATTTTCTTTGCTTCACAAACTATGTGCGGAGCCATAAATAATCCTTGCATTATTTTTCTATTATGTTCAAAAGAAGCTCCTCCTTCTTTTCCTAAACCTGGAGCAGAATATCTATCGCTAATCAAATCAATCAATTCTTTTTTCCCTACAACATATCCACCTGTTTGTGCTATTGAACCACCAATATTTTTTATAAGAGAACCAACTGCAATATCAGCTCCTACTTCTATAGGTTCTTTTATTTCAGTAAATTCTCCATAACAATTATCTACCATTATATATACATCTTTGTTAACTTCTCTTATATTTCTTATTACTTCTTCAATCTCATCAATTAAAAAAGCATTTCTATAAGAATATCCTCTTGAACGTTGAATTATTATTAGCTTAATATCATGTTTTTTAGCACGTTCTTTGATTTGTTCTATATCAAACTTATTATCTTTTAATTCTATCTGTTCATATTTAACTCCAAATGCTTTTAATGAACTAGGATTTTCTCTAATTCCAATTACTTCATCTAAAGTATCATATGGTTTTCCATTGATACTTAAAAGTATATCATTGGGTCTCAATATTCCAAATAATGAACAAGATATAGTATGAGTCCCAGATATAAATTGATTTCTAACTAAAGCATCTTCTGCTTTAAAAATATCTGAATAGACTTGTTCTATTGTATCTCTTCCTAAGTCGCCATATCCATATCCAGTTGTTCCCTTTAAATGTGCTTCACTGATATTATATTTTTTAAAAGCTTCTAAAACTTTTTTAGAATTATAATATTCTATTTCTTCTTCTATATTAAATTGATTTTTTATTTCTTTTTCTACTTTATCAATTAACTTTTCCATAATTACCTCTTTTATTAAAATTTAATAATGCCATTTTAAATGAAGTACAAAATACAAATTGTATTTCTAAGCCTCATTTAAAATGGCATATATTTTTTTAATTAGTCTGCAAAATCAAAATCGTCTCTAGCTTTTTCTTTAAACAAATTAAAAACTTTTTCTGCCTCTTCCTCATCTTCAAGTCCAACATAAGTTTCATTATCTTCTTCGCCTTCAACTCTAAAGATAACAACTTCTCCTTTTTCTTGTTCTTCAACTGGTAATAAAACTATATATTCTTTACCATCCATTTCAACTGCATCAAGATATTCAAATTCAATTTCATTACCTTCTTCATCTGTTAGAGTTATTATATTGTCTAAATCATCAAATTCTTCAACTTCATTTAAATCTTTGTTTTCGTCCATTTTTTTCTCCCTTCTAATTAACTTTTTTATCTAGATACATCTGTAAAATATATTCAGCAGATATAGTATCTACAATTTTTTTCTTTTTGTCTTTGCCAACGTTTAGTTCCGTCATAGTTCTATGAGATGCAACAGTTGTTAATCTTTCATCAACTTTTATTACTTCCATATTAGTTGCTAATTTTAGTTTTTTAATAAATGCATCTGTCTTTTCAGCTCTTGGTCCTTTAGTAGCATTCATATTTAATGGATAACCAATAACAATCTTTTCAATATTATTTTGTTTTATAATTTCTTTTATTCTCTCAAGTAATTTCTTATCACTACCATTATGTTCTATTGTTTCAAGTCCATGTGCAATCATTCCTAATTCATCAGAAATTGCTACACCTGTTCTTACATCTCCATAATCTAATCCAAGAATTTTCATTACTCATTAACTCCAATATATTCTTTAACTAAATCTTCTAATAATTCATCTCTTTCTAATTGTCTTATTAAAGTCCTAGAATCTTTGTAACTTGTGATATATGTTGGATCTCCAGATAAGATATATCCAACAATTTGATTAACAGGATTATATCCTTTTTCAACAAGTGCTTCATAAACTTGTCTTAATATTTGTTTTGAATTTGCCTTTTTCTCTTTTTCCACCTTAAAAAAGATTGTATTTTCATTATCCATTTTCATTTCCTCCTATCCAAAGATTCCTCTTCTCTTTGTTTGAGTTGCTCCTCCTCTTTTATAAACAACAGAAGCAATATCTTTAATAGCATTTAAGAAATCTGGTGTATATTTTTTATAATCTATATTATTTTTATACATACTTTCAATATAATTAGTATAATTTTCAATACTAATTGGAACTAAATAATAAGCTGTTTTATTATCTAATATTTCATCTACAAATGACATTTGTGGATCATTATAATATGATAAACCTTCTATTATTTTCTTAGGTGTTAATTGACATTTAACATACTTATTTATTATAATTCTAATTTTATTCATATTTACACTTCTATTTTTTAGCTCACGTAAAAATAATGTTGTTTCTTGCATCTTCATAATATCTAAGTCTTGTACTATATATATTTCATCAGCTTTTTCAAAATATTCTAATGGAGCTGAGAAATCAGCATCTACTATAACAAGATTATTATTATTTGTCAAAGTATCTATAATAGATTTATTTCTAAAGCCTCTTCTATTATCAACATTAGTGCCTGGTACTGATGTATATATTTTTAAGTTTCTCTTACCTTGAATATATGAATCAACACCTTCAGATAATTTTTGCATACAACCAAGTGCAACATCTCTTAATTCTTTGCTATCTTGATTATATATATAATAAAGACTTCTATCTCTTGTCATATCTAATACACCGACACCAACTCTATTATCAGCCAAATGATGTGAAATAGCATTAACCATAAATGTTGTTCCACTTTTATTTGCACCGACAAAAATTACCATCTTTTTATAATCCATTTTTTTGCTATCATAATTAGTATCAATTGTAGGTCTAGGAGTCGAACTCATTCCTGCAGATTTGCTAAGCTGTTCTGTTTGTTCTCTTAATTTTTTTCTTTCCTCTTCTAATGCAAGTTTTTCTTGCTCTAATTTTCTTCTTTCTTCTTCTAATGAATCTTGTTCCATTTTTCTTTGAACTCCTTGTTCTTCTTTAGATTTTAATTCTGCTTGCTGTCTAGCCATAGCTTCCTGTTCTGCTCTAGCCCTTAACTCAGCTTGTTCTCTGTCTCTAGCTTCTTGTTCTGCTCTAGCTTTCAATTCAGCCTGTTGTCTATCTCTAGCTTCTTGTTCTGCTCTAGCTCTTAGCTCAGCTTGCTCTCTGTCCCTAGCTTCTTGTTCTGCTCTAGCTCTTAGTTCAGCTTGTTCTCTTTCTCTAGTTTCTTGCTCTGCTCTAGCTTTCAATTCAGCTTGTTGTCTAGCCATAGTTTCTTGTTCTACTCTAGTCTTTTCAGCTTGCTCTCTATCCCTAGCCTCTTGTTCGGCCTTTGCTCTTAGTTCAGCTTGTTCTCTATCTCTAGCTTCTTGTTCTGCTTTTGCCTTTAATTCAGCTTGTTCTCTGTCTCTAGCTTCTTGCTCAGCTTTTGCTTTTAATTCAGCTTGTTCTCTGTCTCTAGCTTCTTGTTCTGCTTTAGCCCTTAATTCAGCTTGTTCTCTTTCCATAGCCTCACGTTCTGCTTTTGCTCTCAATTCGGCTTGTTCTCTATCTTTAGCTTCCTGTAAAGCAATGGCATCCATTTCAGCACTATTTCTTCTTTCTTGTTCAATGTTAGTTGGTTCTCTATCAATTGCACCTGGTCTATCAGTTCTTCTAGTATTTTCACTAATTGGATTTGAATTCGAATTTGAATTCTTTTTCAAGAATCCAAATAATCCCATCTTAGAAGGTTTACTAACCTGTTGTTTTATTACATTATTCTTTTGAGGTGTTTCACTTCCTCTAGGCATTAAAACATCAGATAAGAATATATATCTTTCAGATTTAAGTAATTCTCTTTTTACATCAGCAGGAAGTTGACTTGCAATTACTTTTAATTGTACTTGGCTATATTGTTCAGCTATTCTGTCAAATGCAGGAACATATTCATCTACTTTTCCTTTAATTCCATCATAATATTTTAATATATTTAGCATTTGAACTTCTTCTACTTCATCATCTCTAGTAGAAAGTTCGCTATTACTAACTACAGGATTAATGTTTAAATGTCTTTTTGCTTCTTTTTTATTTAGTGGTTTATTTATGCAGTTACATAGTGATTCAACATTTCTTTCATCACCAATCAATATGTTATATACACCAATACTAAAAAGTCTTTCAACAAATCTATCTTGATTTTTGCTTCTTCTATCAGAGCATATAACAATGATTTCTGAATCCTCAATTTCATCTGTTATACTATCAATTTTATTAAATATAAGTCTATCAAAAGCTTCTACATTATTTTTTATTACAAATTCTTCTAATTCTTCGCTTATAACAATTCTGTCATAAGTTTTATCAGCTTTAACTTCATTCAAGAGAGCTTGAAAATAAAAAACATTTTTATATTCTAATTCTTCTCCAAATTTTTCATAATATTTTTCGGCAACTCTTTTAGAAGTTTGTTCACTTCCTATTGCAAATAGTACCTTCATCTATAATCACCTTCCTGCTAAATTTAGCATTTTTTACTTTAAACAAATATAACAAATAAAAATTTTTAATTTTAAAATTTCTTTTTATCTATTTTCCTGCAACTAGCAATGCAAATATCAATGGTAAAACTTGAAATAAAACTAGTCCACTCAAAGAAGCCATTATAAGTCCAAAACCTTGTTCCTTCTTGTCTAATTTCTTTTCTCCTATAATATAGTAATTAAATGCACCAATTGTCATTATTATAATAAAAATTGGAATGCTATATAATTGTGCCATATCTAGGTAATATGCAGTATAAGCATATGTTTCATTATTATACTTATCTGTATATTCAGCTATTTTCTTCTCTTTTTGTGATAGGTTATCTAATATTTTTTCAGAAGATTGTGTTACCTTTTCTTCTGTATTATCTTCAGTTATAGTTCCTTGCTCAATGTTAGCATCACTATGTGCACTACTTGTTTCAGCATTTGAAACACAAGACAAAGTGCTACATACAAGAAACATACTAATTATTATTGCTAATATTACTTTTTTCATTACTTTTCCCTCCGATTTAATTGCATAAATCTCCATACATATATTACTATATTTTTCAATTTTTTTCAACCTTATTTTATGTTTTTATCTATTTTTTCAAATATTTATTACTAAATATGCATATTTTCAATATTATTAAAAAGTAATTCTTTAAAAAACTCTTTCCAATCTTTCCTTTCTATTTTTTGAGGTAAAAGATATTCGACTTCACAAATCTTACTATTATTTAGAAAAATACTAGCACTAGCAACTTTATAGCCTTTATTTAATGGTGCAACCAAATTATTAACCACATTATAATTGACTCTAATTTCTTTAATTTCCTCCTCTTTCAACGGATAATATATATCTGCATCTCTCTTTAAGGTATATAAAACACCTTCGCTTTTATCTACATTTATACAAATAGTTTTTCTAATATAATCTCCCAAATTAACACTTTTAAACGTGTTAAAACCATAATTTAAAAGGCCTACGGAATCAATAGTTCTATTCTTTTTTGTATCACAACCCAATACAATACTTATAATTTGTCTATTGTCTTTTTTGGCTGAGGTAACTATACATCTTCCAGCATCACCAGTAAATCCTGTTTTTACTCCATTTGCTCCTGGATATGCACTTAAAACTTCATTTGTTGTTCCGATAGTTCTAGTGTTGCCATTTATTTCTATTTCTATAGTTCTTTTTGAAACTATATTCGCTAAATATGGTGTATTTAGCACTTCCTTCGCTATTAACATTAAATCAAAAGCTGTAGAATAGTGATTTTCTGCATCTAAGCCATGTGGATTTACAAAATGGCTGTCTTTAGCACCTATTTCTTCAGCTTTTTCATTCATCAATATTGCAAATTCTTCTATACTTCCCGATATATGTTCTGCAATTGCAACTGCTGCATCATTTCCCGAGTGAACTAATAACCCTTTTATAAGGTTGTCTAAAGATATTTTATCTCCAGTTCTTAAATTTATTGTTGAGCCTCCTGTATTGCCTACCTTTTGACTAATAGTAACTATATCGTTTAAATTACCTTTTTCATAAGCAACTAAAGCTGTTATCATCTTTGTAGTTGAGGCATTAGCTCTTCTTTGTTTTGAATTTTTTTCATATAATATCCTATCATACGTCATATCGTAAAGTATAGCTGATTTCGCATTCAAGTTTGGAACATCCAAACTTCCTGTGGTTTCAACAATATAGTCTTCTTCACTACTTGCTTCTTCATAAAATGCATAAACATTTCCAATTATAAAAAATATCAAAATCAATATATAAATTACTTTTTTCAAGACAATCACCTCTTTTGATTATTATGCAGTCTTCTCTTATATTATTCGATTTAAAATATAAATATTTATGCACAAAACTTAATGTTTCAGCATAAGAATTAAATAGAATTTAATTATAGGAGGGTTTAAATGAAAAGACTAATTTATACGTTGATTGCAATATTAGTTATTATTATAGTAATTGTTATTGCAGTAATTAGCAAAAATGCTAACATTACCACTCTCGAAACATCTGGAGATGAATTACAAAAGATTACTGTAAGTGAAGTAACACACTCTGTATTTTATGCACCTCAATACGTTGCTATAAATCTTGGATTTTTTAAAGATGAAGGATTAGATATTGAACTAATAAATAGTGCTGGAGCAGATAAAGTTATGACTGCTGTACTATCTAATGATGTTCAAATAGGTTTTGCAGGTCCAGAAGCATCTATCTATATTTATAATGAGGGAAGTAGTGACTATGCAGAAGTATTTGCTCAAGTTACAAAAAGAGATGGTTCTTTTTTAGTTGCCAGAGAGTCAGGAGATTTTAGTTGGGAAAATCTAAAAGGGTCTCATATTCTTCCTGGTAGAAAAGGTGGAGTTCCTTATATGACTTTACAATATGTACTTAGACAACATGGAATAAATACTGATACAGATTTAAATTTTGATAATAGCATTAGTTTTGATGCTATGACAACTGCATTTGTTTCTGGTACAGGAGACTATGTCACAGTATTTGAGCCAACTGCTACAACTCTTGAATTAGAAGGCAAAGGTCATATTGTTGCATCTGTTGGAGAAGCTACCGAAGAAATCCCATTTACTGCTTATTTTGCAAGAAAAAGTTATATTGAAAATAATCCAGAAATAATTCAAAAATTTGTTAATGCACTTTCTAAAGGTCAAACCTGGGTTAAAGAACATTCTGCATCAGAGATTGCCGAAGCAGTTATGAGTTCATTTCCAGAAACAGATATAAATGTACTTACCACAGTAATAGAAAGATATAAAAAAATTGACGCATGGAGCGATACTCCAAAAATGTCAGAAGACGCATTCATGAGATTACAAAAAGTTATGACTGAAGCTGGAGAATTAGAAAAAACTGCACCTTATAGTATAATTGTAAATAATACCTTTGCAGAAAAAGTACAATAGAAAAATGAAAATATACTTTTTATATTATATAAAATAAGAAGGGGCTGTAAAAATTACAACCCCTTCTTATTTTTAATATATTGTTGAAACATCCATTACATCATTTCCTGTAGGAACTTTAATAGTATATGTTTTATTATAACTATTATATTTAGCATCTACTTTAATTTCTAATTCTATTGATTCAGTATCTTGCTCTGCTTTTAAGTTCATTCCAACTTTTGCTTCATCATTAAGTCCATCTTTTATTGTTCCATCTAGAGAAACATCAAAAGCTTTGATTACATCAGTTACAGTTGTTGTATCAACACTGCTATCACTCTTCTTCATAAATGCTAATAAATCATCAAGATTCATATTCCATTCAAACTTTGTTGTTTTTCCTTCAGTAATAGTTAACTTATCATCTCCAAGAAGCTCTTTGAACATATCAATTACCATCTTATATGAGTCATAAGTATATATAGTCAAACTGTCTTCATCAATATTTAGAAGTTCTGCATCATTTTTTTGATTTAGTGTTTCAAATAATTCATTTAAAGAATCATCTTTTTCCATTACCCATTTTCCATTTGTTTCTTCTACTAATGAACTCTTTAAATACATAGCATCTTTTGTTATAATAATTGATAAATCAATGTTTTGTAATCCAGCTGATTTTACAGCATCAAACATTACTCCTTTTCCTGATAGTTTTGCGTTTATATCCATAGAAACAGCATCTGCAGCTTTTACCATATCTATTTTTCCATCAAGAGTAATATTTGTATTATTTGATTTATCACTTGAGTCTGTATATTTTAGAGTACCGTTTAAATTCATGCTAACATCATAAGTATTAGGTTTTACAGTTTGTAACTTCAATAATTCAAAGTATTTTGGAGCAGCTGTTTCTAATTCTGATTGAAGTTTTTCTTCATCAATAATTATAACTGTTCTGTTATATGCATCCCAGCCAACTTTTTTCTCAAGGCTTTCAGCAATAAATCTAACTGGTACTAAAGTTCTTCCATCAACAATAACAGGAGCAGAATCTAATGTAATATTTGTAGTAACTCCATTAACTGTTTTTGATGCTGATGTGCTACCAATTTGAAGTTTAATTACTGCATCGTCTCCACTTGCTATTATTGGTTCTTCACTAGAAGTATAAGTAATATTTTCGTCAGTAACTCCTAACTCATTAAATATTTTTCTAAATGGTACCATTGTTCTGTCATTTATAATTTGAGGTTCAACAACATTTCCGTTTGCATCTGTGAAATCAATATATTTATCATCTAATTTAACTCTTATTGTAGAATTTGGATTTGGTGATATAAGTCCATCAAGAAGCATAATATCTCCTTGAACATATCCTGATAGCAAATCATCATCAATTTCTACTGCACTTGAAACGCATAAAGTTGAAAATATCATTATAAATGATAATAATAAAACTAAAAACTTTTTCATACTACACTCTCCTCTTAAATTTTATTTATTTTTACTATGTACTCTATTCTTTCATTATATTCGTTTGATAGTTTTAAATCAATATTTAATTCAGAATTATTTAAATTTATTTCAATATTGATTGTCGGATAATCATAACTTAATTCTTCAAGTGTTATATCATATTTAAAAATTTGACTATTTATAAAAGAGTATACTCTACTAACTGAATCATCCCATATGATATTATCAAACTTAGTAAAATCAAAATAATTTAATTCTATATCATTGCTATTTTTATTTCCTGTATATAATTTTGTATCAGTTCCATTAAATAATTTTAATAAATTATTAAACTCATTGTTTAATGTGTCAAAAGTTGAAATGTTTATAGAGCTTTCTTCAACATTACAAAGTGTTTTAAATAGTTCATATAAAGATGCATCATAGCTACCACTACATTCTAATTCACTATAATCAAATGTAAGTTGCTCAATACCATATATTTTCTTTAATCCATCATTTAAAGCTTTTGAAACAATTGATTTTTCTGTATATGTATTTTCAAACTGTATATTAGCCCAGCCTTCAGAAATAATTTCCTTTATAACTTCATTTGTTCCATCAAAATTCATCGTAACATTTTGAGTTACATTATTTCCAGATCTACTTTCTATAATTTGGCCACTAACTATTGCAGAATCATTTTTAGTTGAATCTTCATCATCAAAATAATTTCTTGTGATTGAAAAATTAGTCTCTGCTGCATCTTTTGTTAAGAAATTATATAAGCTTACAGATTTATTTTTTAAATTATTTATGAAATAATTATAATCAATAATTACTGCTGTTGCATTTGCCGAATCCCAGCCAACTGTATTACCAAGGCTTTCAGCAATAAATCTAAGTGGTACCAAAGTTCTTCCTTCAATAATAACTGGTGCCGAATCAAGAGTAATTGTTTTTTCTACACCATTTTCAATTTTTTTTGCAGTTGTGCTACCAATTTGAATTATTATTTCAACATTATCTTTTTTAGCAGTTATTGGTTCTTCGCTAGAAGTATAAGTAATGTTTTCGTCAACAACTCCTAATTCATTAAATATTTTTCTAAATGGAACCATTGTTCTTTCATTTATAATTTGTGCATTAACTTTATTTCCTTGACTATCTGTAAAATCTATTATTTTACCATTGATTTGTACATTAACATCTGCCGCATAAGCAGAAGATGTTAATGATAAAAGTATAACAAATAAACAAATTATTTTTTTCAATTTTCTTCACTCCTATTTTCAAAATGTTTTAAACTTCTTTCTGCTAGAACTTCATATTTTTTCTTTTTGTCTTTAAATTTTTCTTCAATATTTAATATTCCAAAATTAGCATTCATAGGTTGAAAATTTTTATTTTCTGTAGAAATATATTTTGCTAAAGCTCCTATAATTGTTTCTTCACTAAATATTATTTTATCTTTTCCTAACAATTTATTAACACTGTTTAAACCCGCAACCAATCCAGATGCAATAGATTCAACATATCCCTCTACTCAAGAAATTTGTCCAGCAAAATAAATATTAGTATTACTTTTTAAATTATATGTTTCATCTAATAATTTAGTTGAGTTTATATATGTGTTTCTATGCATAACACCATATTTAACAAATTCTGCATTTTTTAAAGCAGGTATTAGACTAAATACTCTTTTTTGTTCTCCAAATTTTAAATTTGTTTGAAAACCTACCATATTATATAATGTGCCTTCAATATTATCTTGCCTTAACTGAACTACAGCATAATATTTTTTGTCAAAACCAACTGGTTTTAAAGGTCCATAAGTAAGTGTTTTTTCTCCTCGTCTTGCCATTTCTTCAATAGGCATACATCCTTCAAATAGTCCTCCATTTTCAAAACTATGCTTTTCCACAACTTCTGCATTTATTAGTTCATTATAAAAGATTTCATATTCTTCTTTAGTCATTGGGCAATTTATATAATCGCTATCGCCTTTTCCATATCTGTCTGCAGTAAAAGCATTATTCATATCTATTGATTCTTTAGTAACAATTGGTGCTGCAGCATCATAAAAAAATAATTTTTCAGTACCCATTAACTCTTGTATTTTTAATGATAATTTTTCAGAAGTTAAAGGTCCAGTTGCAATAATTGTTATACCAGATGGTATTTCAGTAACTTCTTCTTTTATGATTTCTATATTTTCATTTTCTTCTATATATTTTGTGACAAGTTTAGAAAACTTTTCTCTATCTACAGCTAAAGCTTGTCCCGCTGGAACTTTTGTCATATCTGCACATTTAATTAGTAGAGAATCCAATCTTCTAAGTTCTTCTTTTAATAATCCACATGCATTTGTAATACTATTAGATTTAAAAGAATTACTGCATACAATTTCTGCCAAGTCTTCATTTGAATGTGCTGGTGAAAATTTAACTGGTTTCATTTCATAAAGTTTAACTTTTATTCCTCTTTTAGCAATTTGATAAGCAGCCTCTGAACCAGCTAAACCTCCGCCAATTACATTTATATAATTCATTTCAAATTTTCCTTTCAGTGTTTAAAGTGTTTAATTTGTTTGCTTAACTATTTATTCTTTATAAAGTGATTTTAAAAGTTTTATTTCTTTTTCATATCCATCAAGTTCATTTGGAGTTTCCAAATAAAATGGTAATTTTTTAAGTGATGGATGATTGATAATTTTTTCAAAAGTAGATACTCCTATGCTACCTTCTCCAATTTTCTCATGTCTATCTTTATGACTTTCAAAAGGATTTTTACTATCATTTAAATGCATAGCTTTTAATTTGTCTAAGCCAATAATATTATCAAATTTTTCTAGCACTCCATCTAAATCATTTACAATATCATAGCCTGCATCATACACATGACATGTATCCATGCAAACTCCTAATTTGTTTTTTAATTTTACTCCATCTATTATCATTTTTATTTCTTCAAAAGTTCTACCAATTTCGCTTCCTTTTCCAGCCATAGTTTCAAGTAAAACAGTAGTAGACTGCTTTTCATCTAAAACTTGATTTAAAGCTTCTATAATTAGTTCTATTCCTCTATCTACTCCTTGTCCGACATGACTTCCAGGATGAAAATTATACATATTTCCAGGAACAAATTCTAATTTTTCTAAGTCATCTTTCATTGTATCTATTCCAAATTTTCTTATACCTTCATCCGCAGAGCAAACATTTATTGTGTATGGTGCATGAGCCAATATAACTGTAAAATTATTTTCTTTACTTAATTCTAGAAATTTCTTTACATCTTCAACATCAACGTCTTTTGCCTTTCCACCACGAGGATTTCTTGTAAAAAACTGAAATGTATTTCCTCCTATATTTATGGCTTCCTTTATCATATTAGTATAGCCTTTAGAAGCAGACAAATGGCATCCAATTCTTAGCATAGTATTACCCCCTATTTAGCTTCTTCTAAAGCTCTAGCTAATTGATCTCCACATGAGGTGTCTTTAAATCCACATTTAATACCTTTTAATATTTCAATAACTTTTTCCTTAGGTTGTCCCTCTACCAAAGCTGAAATAGCTTTAAGATTACCATTACATCCTCCTGTAAATCTAACATTTCTTACTAGTCCATCTACTATTTCAAATTCAATTAAAGTAGAACAAGTTCCTTTAGTTTTATAAGTATATTCCATAAATTTTCCTCCTTAATATATTATTTGTCTAATAAATGTATTATATCAAATTATTTTATAAAAGTAACTATTATAAGAAATTTATTGTCAAATATTGCAATATTTTTTTGTAAATAGTATTATATATTAGTAAAAATTAGAAAGGGTAATGTTATGAAAATAGAATATGCTTTTATAATATTTCTTATTGTATCAACATTATTATTCTCTAATTATGTAGATAAATTTGATTATTCTTCTGAAATTGAAAAATTATTGTCAGGTGATGAAGTGGAAACTAATTCTCAAGATTCTTCTGAATTTGTAGAGTTTAGTCAAATTTCAGAAAAATTAAGAAATTTTAAATATCAAATTAAAACTACTAATGATAGCGAATATACACAAGATATAAATTTTCTTTCATCTTCAAAATATAATTTAGTTGAAGGAATAACAACATTTAGAGGTAATAATTACAGAGATAGTGCCTCTTTTGGTACAGTAAATGTTAATGAAAATAAGTTAGAAAAAATGTGGACAAATATAGTTGGGCAAACAGATTCATGGACTGGTGTTGGTTGGAATGGTCAACCTGCAATAATAAAATGGGATTCCACAGTAAGAAAACAAATGAATTTATATGATGAGTTTAAACAAAAAGATGATTTCATAGAAGTTATCTATGGTGCGCTAGATAGTACTGTTCATTTTTATGATTTAGAAACCGGAAAAGAAACTAGACCAACAATTCATGTTGAAAGTTCTATTAAAGGTAGTGTTACTGTTGATCCAAGAGGATATCCTTTGTTATATGTTGGTCAAGGAATAAATGCTGTAAGTGGAGAATCTGTTAGATTTGGTTATCATATATTTAGCTTAATTGATGGTAAAGAATTATTATTCATAAATGGAAGAGATAAGTTTGCTTATTCAGGATGGGGTGCATTTGATGGTAATCCTGTAATAGATAAAGAAAATGACTTGTTAATATTACCTGGAGAAAACGGACTTGTATATATTGTAAAATTAAATACAGTTTATGATAAATTATCTGGTACTATTTCAATCGCACCAGATATAACTAGATATAGATTTTCAAAATATGGATATGCAAATGGAATTGAAAATGCAATTACAGTTTATAAAAACTATGCATTTTTTACAAATAACAATGGCATAATGCAATGCTTAGATTTAAATACTTTAACACCTATATGGACATACGATATGGAAGATGATTGTGATGCAACAATAGGTTTAGAAGAAGAAAATAATTCAATAATGCTATATGCAGGTTGTGAAGTTGATAAAAGATATCAAGCATCTCCTGCTTATGCAAAAAAAATTGATGGGCGCACGGGAGAAGTATTGTGGGAATATTCTTGTGTTTGCCAATATGATGCTAATGTAAATGGTGGTCTTTTATCTTCTCCTATTATAGGTAAGAATGAAATTTCAAATTTAGTAATATATAATTTTTCAAAAACAACAACACTTAGAACAGGTAAAATGGTTGCTCTTGATAAATCAAATGGAAATGTTGTGTGGGAAAAAGATTTAAACTATTACTCTTGGAGTTCGCCAGTTGCTACATATACACCAGAAGGCAAAGCATATATTATTTTTTGTGACTCAAATGGTCAGGTTCATCTAATTGATGGCAAAACTGGAGATACTTTATATACTTTACAAACTGGTGGTGGAAACTTTGAAGGTTCCCCTGCAATATACAATAATCACATTGTTATTGGTACAAGAGGAAAAAGAATTTATTGCATAGATATAAAATAAGCAAAAATTTAAGTAAAATTTTTGTTTGTTACGCTTGCTACTCGCAAGTTACAATCAAAAATTGTCGGTAACTTTCCTATTATATAAGCAATATAAAATGGCTGTAAAAAATTTTTACAGCCATTTTTGAAACTTTTATTTATATAACATCATTATTAGGTATTGATTCTTGAGGCCTATTCATATTTTCATTTCTATTAAATTCATCTGGTCTTTTAATATTATTTTCATACTTAACATTTATTCTATTAACCGTTCTACTATTAACTGGATTAAGCATATATATTCCTATAACTAATAAGCATCCTATAATTATTCCCATAACTAAATTAACAACCTTCAATTTGGCCGATGTCTTATCATCTCTCATATCAACAATAAGCATAATTATAAATAAAACACTTGCAAATATTAAAGCTATAATTGGAATAAAAATGTTTTTTTCTTCATTGAATTCTCCTATAAAATTTGGTCTTATATCAGTGAATTCATTTTTTACAGCATTAGAAAAATCTCCTGAAATATAACTATTATACATATTATATTCATTTGTTTCACCATTCAAAGTAATATTCGTATAAACATTATAACTTTTTCCTTTTTCTAATTTTTCAGATGTATAGAAAAAATTACCTATCTTTCTATCTGCTTTAATTCCGAAAACTATATTTTCATTTTCATCTGCCACACAAATATATTCATCAGTATTTATTTCTGGTCTAAATGTTGCTCTAACTGAATTTATAGAATTAGAAATAATAAAATTATCATTCATACTTCCAATTGAAAAAACTTCTCCACCATTTATATAAGTCCCTAATTCAGAGTCTAATCCATTGTCTGCTCCCGGACATGAAAAACAATATACTGTTCCTCCATTTATATAGATGTATCCATTTGAATCAATACCATCTCCTTCTTCTGCTTCATGTAATAAATATGCAACTACTTTACCACCATTTATTGTTATAACACTCTTTTTATCTGCTGCAGCATTGATAGCATCATCTAAAGAATTTATTACATATTCTCCATCATTAATTGTAATATTCATTTTAGATTCAATGCCTTCTTTTGCGGTTGATATTATTTTTAACTTTCCTTTTCCGTCAAATGTTATAGAAATATCTGAACTTATTGCACCATCATATTTATATTTCTCATAATATTCTCCAGTTTCATCTGTATCCTTTTCTATATAATATAATATTTCATCTTGATTTTTAAAATTCATTGCATCTACTTTTATTTTTCCACCCTTTATTTCATTTTCAGTTCCTTCTTTAGGTGAAATAATTACATTACACTTATCATTGTTAATATCTTTGCAATATACAAATATTGCTGGAGCATTTTTACACTCTATATTCGCATTATCTAAAATTATTTTAACATCTCCAACTATTTGATTAGCATCAATAGCAATCTGTCCATCAGATAAATTACCAGTAAATATGTATTCTCCTGCCTTACTAATTGTTATAACATTATTCACTTCAATATTTGATTTTAATGCTTCATCATCGCTCCCACCATTATTCATATTTTTAGATAGAAACACACCTTCAATATTTTCACCTGATAATTTTACAGAATTAACTTCTATATCATCATCATTCAATTTTATATCGACAGCAAAAGTTATATTACAAAGTAATAAAACCATTATAATTGTCAATACATAAAATGTCTTCCTTAACATTATTTATATATCCTCCTTATTATTAAATATATAAATATTTTACTTTTCAATTGTGAATTAGAAGTGAATATAAAATAATTTTTATTTGAATTTTTAATCTACATACTTATTCAATAATAGATATGTAGATTCTATTATCTTCTTTTCTTTTTCAGTAAAATCATCATCTAATTTATAAAACATGATATATTGATTTTCATTTTTTAATTTTCCAATAGCTTGACATTTATATTTAGCTCTATCATTTGCAATTATTTTTAAAGTATCTAAATCTTTAAAAAATTTAATTTCTTTTATAACTTTTTGTATATCTTTTAATTCATTTGAAATATGTTCATATAGATATTTTGCACAAAGATCTGTTTCACCAATAAAATATACAATTTGTTTATTATCTATTAAAAGAATATTTAAATCTGTAGCTATATTTATTTTTAATATTAAATCTTCAATTTCATCAGTAATTTTCATTTTAATTCCTTTCTTTAAATAGTAATTTTCCATATTATATCATCTTTAAATGACATAGTCCAGTCAGATAGACTATATTATTTATTTTTCTTGCTATACTTTTCATGTGATGAAAGTACATGGAAAGGAGGAATAATATGTTATTGTCTGATGCAATAAGAATAAGAATCAATTATTATCTCAAAAAGAAAAATATGACTATTTGGAAATTATATAAAGCTTCTGGTGTTCCAAAATCTACTTTATGTGCTCTTATGAATAATACTTCTCTTCCAAAATTAGATACACTTCATCATATATCAGAAGGTTTTAATATATCTATTAGAGAATTTTTTAATGACCCAATGTTTGATGAAACCGAACAAGATTAAATATTTAAAATTTACAAATAATATTCTTAGTATTTTTAATGAATATTATATTTTTTTATCCATTTACTCCAGCTAAATAGAGTATTTGAATTTATTTTATTGCTATACTCTTTCACGAGATGAAAGTATGTATAAGGAGGGGGTACTACGTTATTATCTGATGCAATAAGAATAAGAATCAATTATTATTTAGAAAAAAATAACATGAGTATATGGGATTTGTATAAATCTTCTGGTGTTCCAAACTCAACATTATGTGCTCTTATGAGTGAAACAACTCTTTTACCTAAGCTTCATACTTTACATCATATATGTGAAGGTTTAGGTATAACAATAAGAGAATTTTTTGATGATGATATGTTTAATGAAACTGAACAAGATTAGTAATGCATAAGCTATATAAAAATGAGGTCGTAAAATAAATATTACAACCTCATTTTTTAATATTTTTTAAAGTATAATACAAATTAAGCCACCACTACCTTCGTTAATAATTTTTTCTAATGTCTCTTGGAATTTCATTTGAGCATCCTCTGGCATTTTATATAACTTATTCTGAAGTCCTTCATTTACAAGTTCATGTAATGACTTTCCAAATATATTAGATTGCCAAATCTGTTTTGGATCATCTTCAAATTCCTTTAGTAAATAGTTCACCAACTCTTCTGATTGCTTTTCACTTCCTACTATAGGAGAAATTTCAGTTTCAATTTCAGCTCTTATTATATGTAGACTAGGTGCCTTTGCTCTTAATTTAACTCCAAACTTTGAACCTTGTTTTACTATTTCTGGTTCTTCCAAAGTTAAATCATCAATATCAGGATTAACTATTCCATAGCCCTTTCTTTTTACTTCATTTAATGCTTGCTCAATCTTGTCATATGCTTTTTTACTTTTAGCCATTGATGTAACAATACTAAATAAGTCCCCCTCTTCTTTTACATCTATTCCAGACATTTCCGTTAATACTTTATAAAATAAATTTTTATCAATTTCAACTTTTACATTAACAACTCCATTGTTTAAAAAGATTTCATCGGCATCCATTTTTTTAATAATGTTTCCATCACCAAGTGTATTCATTAGTAATTTTATTTGTCTTAAATTTTTCATATCTGATAAATTGTCTTTTATTATATCTAAAATATTCTTTTTTAGCCAATGTGAATTATCCAAAGAATCAATCCATTTAGGAAAGTTCATATCAATTTCATTGATTGGAAATTCATATAAAATTTTTTCTAAAATATCATTTATATTATCATTACTTAAATGTTCACAATTCATTGGAACTACAGGAGCATCATATGTATTTTCTAAATCAATACACATCTTTTTAGCATTTTCATCATCTGGATTTATTGTGTTTAAAATAATTATAAATGGTTTATTTTGCTTTTTCAATTCTTTTACAACTCTATCTTCTGCATTTAAATAATCACTTCTGTCAATTCCAGTTACACTTCCATCTGTTGTTACTAAAATTCCTATAGTAGAATGTTCATCAATAACTTTTTTAGTTCCAATTTCAGCTGCTTCTTCAAATGGAATTTCCTCATCAGACCAAGGAGTTCTTACCATTCTCGGTACATCTCCTTCCATATGTCCAATGCTATTATTGATTAAATATCCTACACAATCAATCATTCTTGTATTAAACTTAACATTATCTACAGTAATTTGTATAGCTTCGTTCGGAATAAACTTTGGTTCAGTTGTCATTATAGTTCTTCCATTAGAGCTTTGAGGTAATTCATCTTGAGCCCTCTGTCTTTTAACATCATCTTTTATATTGGGAAGAACTGCTAATTCCATAAAATGTTTTATAAAAGTTGATTTACCTGTTCTAACCGGACCAACAACACCTATGTATATATCTCCATTTGTTCTTGTTGCAATATTTTGATATATATTGTAATTCTCCATTACAAATCCTCCTCCTTATGTTTTTGTGTTTGTACACATCACTTTAGTTAATCTATATGAGAAGTTTTTCAAAATATGCATAATTTTTCAAATAAAAATGAAACATGGGGACGGAGCAAACTTTCAATTTGAAACATGGGGACGGAGCAAACTTTCAATTTTGAAACATGGACAGAAGCAAAATAGAGATGAAACAAACAATGGGACAGAGCAAAACAGATGTGAAACAAACAATGGGACGGGGCAAAATTGAAAGTTTGCTCCGTCCCCATGTTTCATAATTTATGCTCTTCCTAAAACTTTTTTCTTAAGTGGATTATGCAATGCTTTTATTTCTGTATCTGTAGTGTCTGTGGTAATTGTTGTATCTTTTCCATCAACACATGTAGCAGTTCCATAGCTTTCTTTTTCTGCTAATTTTTCTATGCTTACATCTGATTTCAAAGTAGCTTTATTAGCTTTAATTGCTAGTTTATAAACATCCAACGTTTTCTTTCCAATTACACCCCAATTAAATTCTCTAATAACTTTTTCTCTTGCGTTTCTCGCCATACTCTTACATAAATTCTCATTAAATAAAACTTCAAGTATAGAATCTGCAAGTGAATTAGCATTTCCAGCATATGATTTCATTCCATCAATTCCATGAGAAACAATTTCATTTAATCCACCAGCATCAGAAACAACTGTAGCTGCACCTGCAAGCATTCCTTCTAATGCAACTATTCCAAATGGTTCATATAAGCTTGGAAATGTTGCAATATCTATTGCTTTATACATCTTAGTAATTTGTGCATCATTTAAATAACCTGTAAAGTAAACTTTATTTGATATTCCAAGATAATCTGCTAAACCTTTTAATTCATCTAAGCATGGTCCTCTTCCTGCTATTACAAATTTAACGTTTGGATAATTAGCCAGAATTTTTGGAGCAGCTTGTAATAAAATTTGTATTCCTTTTTCATTTACTATTCTACCAGCAAAGAAAATTATTTTTTCATAATCAGCTGCATAATTTCTTCTAAACTCCCAATCTCTTTCTTCATTATCAAATTTATTTACATTTATTCCATTTGGAACAACAAAAATATCATCTTCAGGTTTACCAAATAAATTTTTTATTTCATTTTTCATATAATAGCTATTACAAATAACATGACTAGCTTCGTATGTAAGTAACCATTCAACATCATTTACATATCCTTGAGATTTATTATGTATTCCTTTATTTCTTCCACTTTCAGTTGCATGAATTGTTGCAACTAATGGTAATTTATACGATTTCTTTATTGCTCTAGCCGCATAAGCAACTAACCAATCATGAGCATGCACTACATCAAATTTTCCATACTCTTTTATAACTGCCGATGCTTTCTCTAACATACAAAAATTAAGTTGCATTACCCAATCAATTAAATTGTTTGCATTTATTGGATAATTTGAAACTCTATGTACAAAAACATCTCCATCTTTTTCAAATTCTTTTGTGTCTCCTTCTTGATAAGTTATTACATGAACTTCATGTCCTTGTTTAGCAAAGTTATGTGATAAATCATGTACAACCCTAGCAATACCACCTACAATCCTTGGTGGATATTCCCAAGAAAGCATCATTATTCTCATAAAAATTACTCCCCTCAAAATTTAATCTGCTGTATCTTAATTTTCTTGTGTATTTATACTATAATTTTATCTAACTTGACTTTATTTGTAAAGATAATACAAATTTTTTTTAAAAATATTTTAAAAATGTTGAATTTAAATAACTTTTAATATAAAATATTTTAATAGATGTACAGATGATAAATTAGGGAGGTAATATTTTGGTACGCAGTTTTAAGTCAGAATATTATGATTTACCAACTAAATATGACAAAACTAGTGTAAAATTACTAGTGCAGTCTCCAACTAGAATGTTTGCCTATTGGGATATTTCTGACAAAGATATACAAACATTTTCTAAGCAAAATGAAAAATACGAAAATTGCACTCCTTTTTTAAGAATAACCAATTTGACGATGAACTACTCTTATGAAATACAAATTAGTCCATTTTCAAATAATTACTATATCGAAGTTAAAGATTCAGATTGTGATTATAAAATTGAATTGTTAAGAAAATATCAAGATAAAACTTTTTTAATTTCATCTTCAAATCAAACTCATATTCCAAGAAGTTCTCCATGTGAATTTAATGAAGATATTATATTTAGAAATTGTATCTGTCTTTCAATTACAGATAAATTTAAAATATACACTCAAAATAGAAAAACTCTTAAGAAATACACTGAATTATCATTTGGTGATTATGATGATACATATAGTTCAATGAATAATTTACAAAAATAAACGGAGGTATAATTAAATGCCAAAAGGATATTTAAATATTGTTTTGCATGCACATTTACCGTATGTAAGGCATCCGGAAACTGAGGAATATATAGAAGAAAGATGGCTGTTCGAAGCCATTTCTGAAACTTATATTCCTCTTTTAATTTATTTTCAAAAACTCGTAGATGAAAATATTAAATTTAGAATAACTATGAATATAAGTCCTCCACTAATCACTATGCTAAAAGATCCTTTACTTCAAGCAAGATATAGAATGTATCTTATTGAAAGAATTAGATTAGCTGGTAAAGAAATTAAAAGAACAAAAGACAACAAGCAATTAAATGATTTAGCAAAAATGTATTTTTGGAATTTTAAAGAATATTATATTTTTTATAAACGAAAATATAATTCTGATTTAGTAGAAGCTTTTAAGCATTTTCAAGATATAGGAGTTTTAGAGATAATAGCTTGTCCCGCAACACATGGATTTTTGCCTTTGTTAAACGTTAATCCATCTGCAGTTGAAGTACAAATTGCAACAGGTGTAGATACATATAAAAAAGCATTTGGTAGAAATCCAAATGGAATGTGGCTTTCTGAATGTGCATATATACCAGAACTAGAATCAACATTATTAAAATACGGAATAAAATATGTGTTCTTAGAAACTCATGGAATATTAAATGCCAATCCAAAACCTTTATATGGTACCTTAGCTCCAATTATATCTTCAAATGGTTTAGTTGCTTTTGGAAGAGATAATGAAAGTTCTAAACAAGTTTGGAGTTCAATTTGTGGTTACCCAGGTGATCCAAATTATAGAGAATTTTATAAAGATATTGGTTATGAATCAGAATGGGAATATATAAAAAGATATGTATCACGTAGTGGTCATAGAGTTGATACTGGATTAAAATATTATAAAATTACAGGAAAAACAAATCAAAAAGAATTATACAATAAAGATAATGCTATGGGAGTTGCTGAACTTCAGGCAGACCATTTTATTAGTTCTAGAATTGAGCAAGTTAATTCTGTTTGTAATGATATGAAAATACCTCCAATAATAACTTGTCCATATGATGCAGAACTATATGGACATTGGTGGTATGAAGGTCCTTATTGGTTATATGTTTTATTTAAAAAAATTCATTATAATCAGGATACCATTGAACTAATAACTCCTACCGAATATCTTAATAAATTTCCAAATATACAAGAATCAAATCCATCTATATCTACATGGGGAGCACATGGTTTTAATGAGGTATGGTTAAATCCTGCGAACGATTATATATATAGACATTTACACAATGCAGCTGAAAGAATGCAATATTTAGCTCAAACATATCAAAAACCATATCCATTGCAAGAAAGAGCATTGAAACAATGTGCAAGAGAATTGCTTCTTGCTCAAAGTAGTGACTGGCCTTTTATAATAACTGCAAATACTATGGTTGAATATGCTCATAAACGTGTTAAAGATCATATTGGAAGATTTAATGCACTTGCTGATATGATAGATAAGAATGAAATAAATGAAGAATATTTAGAAGACATTGAATATAAAGATTTGATATTTCCGGATATAGATTACACACTTTATAAATAATTTTGTCACTAATTTAAACAATAAAAAGAAGAGGCTGTTAAATTTTATACAACCTCTTCTTTTTTATTTTTTATTATGTAATATTTTTCAATCTCTTTTGCATTGATTTCTTTAATCTATTATCTTTTGTATCATCTACCATCTTTTCCAACGTTGTCCTTTGTTGTGGTGTTAATAGATTTATTATTGCATCTAATTCATTTTCTTGTGCTAAAGATATATTAGTATCTTTTTGTAATATACTATAAGCTTGTCGTGGTAATATATTGGTTACAAGAATAACAATTTCTGAACCCATAGAATTTCTATCTGCTTCATTTATAAAGTAATCATCTTTTGCCTTGGTTCTAGTCTTGTAATAATTATCTAACATTGCTCTTTCATATATCATCTCAATAAATAATTTTTGTAATTCAGCTATATTCTTCTTTTCATTTTTTATTTTTTCTTGCAATACTAATAATCCTTTTTCATTCTTTCCACGCTCACATATATAGTTAGCTTGCTCATTTGCTGAAATTTTTGAATTTACAAAATAATCTGTTAATAAAACATTTTTTCTCTGTTGCATTTTTGAATATTCAAAATCATCTTGTACAATTGCTTCTAATACTTTCATAAACTTCTTTCCAGATTTATCATTTGTAATCATGTCACTTAATTCTTTTTCGATAATATCTTTTTCTTCTTGCATGTATTGACTAATATTTCTAAGAACTGAATCTTTCATATTTAAGTCAAATGATGTCTTCATAGTATTTAGTTCACCAATTATCTTTTTATTAAGTTCATTTAATTTAACAATTGCTTGTTTTTCATTGTTTTCTAATACAACACTTCTTGATAAATCTATTAAATTTTTATCCTTAAATATTTCTTCTTCAGTATTATTAGCAGCTGCTCTTTCTTTTGCCATTTCTTCTTCTTTCTTCTGCATTTCAATTTTTGCAGTTTGCTCTTCAACAATCTTCATTTCTTCTTCAGTAAGTGTATTGGCAAATGGATTTTCTAGTACAGGCTTTCTTTCACTTTCTTCTTTATTGTCATAAACTTGAATAATAATATTTTCAGAATCTTTATCTGTTACTAGTAGTGACGATGGTCTAAACTCTAAGTATCTCCACATCTCATTATTTTCATCATATATAATAGGATAATTCTTTTTAGGTGTATATTGTGAACCTTCCTGTACATTTACTTTTGTATCTTCTTTTAGTTTTTTACCATCTATTGTCTCATACTTTATTACAACAGGTACTTTCTTTTCTTGATATATCAAATTTATAATATTATTTATACTTCCAACAGTTAATTTAACTGGGTCAGCCATAGAAAATACCCATTTTCTACTTTTAGCATCTTCTATTATATCTTCTATCTTAGGTACAAATTCTTCACCAATCTTAGAATCAAATCGTTCAGATTCTCTAATAATATTTCCATCTATATCTTTATATCTAACTAGAACTTCTGCTTTAGCTAATTCAAATGTCATTTTAATTATATTAGATTTTGGATCTTCCATAACTCTAATAGCATCAACTGTTTCAGATATATTTTGCCATTGAATACCTTTTCTATCTTTAACAAATTGAATTAACTTTGGAGTATATTTTGTACCAACTTGTAATTGAATAACTTCATCATCTTTTAGTTTGTTACCATCTACATCTTGATATACCGTTGTAATATCGCTAAATACAGGATCATAAGAAACATTAAATTTATTTATTTCTTCTTCAACACCAATAGGATTTTCTTTAATAACTAACTCTTCAGGTTCACAACCAATTATTCGATACATCTTAGAATCTTTATCATTTATAGTTTCATTCGTTGCAGGTTTAAATGTACTTCCTAATTGAGCCTTCTGTGTCTCGCTTCCTATTAGTTCTCCTTTTCTACTTTTAAAGTACACTTTTACATCCATAAGTAATGGAACATATGTAACTTTAACTATATTATCTTTCTCTGAATCTTTTACAGTTATTTTATCTACATTAGCAGATTTATATTCCCATACTTTTCCTTCATTATCAGAAACAATACTATCTATCTCAGGAGTACATATGCTACCTATTTGTGCCAATTTTTTCTTTGGCTCTCTAAGTTCATTATCATATTCATCGCAATAAAGATAAATTATTGGTGCCTTTTCTTCTTCATAAGAAAGAACTATAAGATTCTTTGTCTTATCTCTGCTTACTGTAATAGTAGATTTACTATTAGGGTTATATGCCCATTTATTTTTCTTACTATCTACAACCATTTCTTTTATGTTAGGTGTAAATACACTACCTATTTGAGCATCAACTTCTTCTTCAGGAGCAATTATTTCTCCTAAATCATTTTGATACTTAATAGTAACTTTTTCAAGAGATGGCTTATATTTAAGAAATACAATATTTTTCTCTTCATCTTCTGATACTGTTATTTCAAGTTTTTCACCTTTAAATGCTTTTGCTTGTTCAGCACTATCAAACAATAAATCTTTTTTACGTTTTTCATTATACAACCATTCTTTTCCTTCTTGGTCATTCAAAACTTGTTCTATATGAGGTGCATATGTAGTACCAACTTGCAACATTTTTTCTGTATCAGGAATTATAATATTCTTATCTAAATCTACAATTCTATCTGTAACTTTTACCATATATTTAATATATTTTACAGAAAGAATATTTTTAGATTTATCTTCATCTACTTTCATAGTATCTTCAGGATTTTCAGGAAGTGCCCATCCTAATCCTGTCTTCTTATCAATATGTGTTTTTGGAACATTAGCTTTGTAAATACTTCCAACTTGTACAGAATATTTCTTTTGGTCGGCAATTTCATTACTATTATCATCAAGCATTTTTACTATTAAATCTGTCATTCTTGGTTCATAAACTCTATTAACAATATTTTGTTCTTCACTTTCTTTAACACGTATTGAAGGTCTATCAACTTTGATAAAGTTCCACTTTTTAGTTTCACTATCAACATATATTTCTTCTGGAGTAAATTTTATATTACTTCCAACTTGATATTTATTTACAATTTCATCACCGATTTTTTCTTCAGCCTTATTAAATAATCTTTCTGTAACATTTGAATATACTGGTTCATACTTAACATCAATTGTATTGCCGTTTTCCGATAATTTAATTTCTTCTTCTGATATAGAAGAATATGTCCATAATAAGCCTATTCCATCTTCTATTCTATTTTCATAAGTTGGTTTAAATCCTCTACCAACTTGTATCTTTTTAACGAAAGGATCAGCAATTTCTTCATCTTTATCATTTAAATATCTAACCTTAACTTCTGAATACCAAGGCTCATAAGTATTTACAACTTCGTTACCAGATTCTTGTACTTTATTATTTTTAGTTTTTGAAGATTGTAGTTTCCAGCCTATTCCATTGTTGTCGATAAATTTTTCCATATTCTTTAAGTCTACATCTTTACCAATCTGATAATCATAATCTATATCATCACGCAATTTATTATTATATGTATCTTGGTATTTTACATTTACTTTTGCCAATGTTTCATCATATTGAAGCATTACTATATTTTCTTGTTCGTTTTCTTTTACAACAATAGAAAAATTCTTATCTCCTATGAAACTCCATTGTAGCTTGTTAGAATCAAATATTTTTTCTGGAATATTTGGAACAAACACTCCTCCAAGTTTTACTTTTGCCACTATGTCATCAATAATACTTTTATTTGTATTTACGTTAATATGTTTAACAATAACTATTGCTTTCATTTCACCATAGAATAACTTAAAGTTATTATTATCAACTTTAACAACCATCTTCTTTGGTTCAGAAGATTCTAGCATCCATTTGCAACCTTCTCTATCTTCTACCTTTTCAAAAAGTCTTTCGTTAAACACACTACCTATTTGTGCTTGTACTACTGTACTATCTCTTATCACATTGTTATATGCATCCATAAATTCTAATCTTACATCTGTTAGTTCCTTATCATAAAAAATAGAAACAATGTTTTCTTCTTCATTCTTTCTTACCGTAACTTCAGAATTCTTTTCATCATTATAAATCCATTTTCTTCCGTCAGATGATTCTAATTTTTTTATGATTTCTGGTATAAATTTTGTACCAGCTTGTCTTTCATAATTTTTGCTTGGAATTAGTTCATTTCTTTCATCATCAAAAAACTTAACAACAACTTTAACTATAAGAGGTTTATATTTTATTGTTATATTATTTTCGGCTTCAATATCACTAACTATCAATGTTTTTGGTTCATCTGCTTTTGTCCACATTTTTCCATAGTTATCTGTAATATCATCTAAAAAGCCAGATGAAAATTCTCCACCTATTTGAGCTTCTTTTTGTATAGGGCTTATTATCTTCTTACCCATTTCATCAAATAGCTGTATAAATACATTTGCAAGTAAAGGTTCATAAATAACTTTTATTTCGTTTTCATCTTTATTTTTTGAAACTATCAACTCTTTTTTATTTAAAGATTTAAATTTCCATCTCTTTAATTTAAAATCTGTTACATCATTTTCATATTTTGGAATAAATTCTTTACCAACCTGTAAATATTCAACATAATCGTTTAAAATAACAACTCCATCTTCAGTTTGATATTTTACAACGACTGGAAGTTTATATTCTTCATATGTAACTTCTATTAGATTTTCTTTATCTTCTTCAACCATACATGATACAGGATTCTTTCCGTTATATACCCAGCCAAGTCCCTCTTTATCAATAATTATCCTATCAACTTGTAAAGTATATTGTTTTCCAACTTGAAAATCTTTTACTAATGCTTCTTTTACTTCTTCTCCATCAGGTTTTAAGAATCTAACCTTAACAGGTTCTTTTTCTAAATCATATATTAGAATTATATTGTTTTTACTTTCATCATCTTTTACAAGAAGTTTTTGAGGTCTGGCTGTAACTAATCGCCAATCATTATTTTGTTCATCAGTATATTGCATTTTCTTAGATAAATCATATGTTGTACCAGCTTGCAAAGTTTCTATTACATCATCACATATTTTTTTACCTTCTCTATTTAAATATACAATAGTTACTTTTGAAAATTTTTCAACATATTTTATTTCTATGACATTGTATTCTGGTATCATGTTAATAACGGTAGAAGGATATTGAGAATTTGAGCAAACCCATTCCAATCCATTTATATCATTTATTATAGGTATAATTTCAGGAACATATGGTGTTCCAGGGAAAAGATTTGTTATTTTATTTTCTTTAAGTACTTCTCCTTTAGAATTAACATATCTAACAACTGCATATGTAGTTCCTGGAATAGTATCTATAACAGTATTTCCATCTGTAGCATTAAATTTATTTGCGTTTTCAAAGCTAGCCATATCTGATTCAAAGTTAGTTCCATTAAACATTGAAATTTCACTTTTAGCTAATAATGGAAAATAGAAATCAACTTCTATACTTGGAACTGGAAGCATATCTGTTCCAATATATTCAACATCCTCATAAATGTATCCCAAAAGTCCTGGAATCTGAGTAGAATCAATTAGAGTTTCTCTTCTTATGATAGCTGTACAAGCATTAACGTTGAAGTCAGCTACTGATTGCTTTCTGACTATATTACCATCTTCACCTGTGTACTCTAATTTATTTCCAACTCTAGTTAAATCATCTAATACATTTTCAGTTAATTTATATTTATATCTTTTTCCTAAATTGTCTTCAATAGAGATATATAATCTGCTTTCAAAATCTTCAGGAACAGATATAGCTTTATATTTGTATCTAATAGGTTCTACAGGATCAGCAGGATTATCCATACAATCTCTAATAATATCCATAGATGGATATATAAGTTCTGGATTTAATTTTTTTAAAACATTTGATATATACTCTCTATCAATACTAAATCCAGTTTCTTTTTGGAATTGTAGAACTAATGCGTTAATAAGCTCTCCATATTTATTACTGCTATTTTCTCTATATTCTTTATATGTTTTATAATTTCCATATGGCTTAGTTGCTATATATATTGATATTTCTTCTTTTTTATTTCTAGTAGCATTTGTCCAATAATATGAAATTACATTTAAAGGAAAATCTGCTCCTTCTGGAAGATTGTCTAATTTTATATATGGATCATTGCTTATAAATCCCGCAGAAACTCCTGTGCCAAGTCTTTTTATATATATTGGTTTATGAGCAAGTTCAACTTTATTTGTCTTTCTATTTATATATTTTATTTTATACTCTGTTATATTTTCTGCATATGCATCAACATTATCATACATTTTAATTTTAGGGTTTGCACCAGTTATAGTTAATTCATCTATTACATATTCAGATAAAAGCAATGCTAAGATTCCTTTTACTTTTATTTCTGGCACTCTACCATTTTCAACAAAAGCATCATAATATTCTTTTGCTATTTTATTTCTTTCATCTGAAAAAGCATTTTCATACGTTTGATTTCCATACATTTGTGCAACACGTGCATCTGGGCTATAAATAATTACTTCAACATTTAATGCTGTAGTTGTAGCAACAATGCAAATGCTATTAGAAAGTTTATAATCAACGACAGGCATAACTGTGTTGATTGATGACATTGCTGTTGTATAATTTATTTCTCCTTCAATAATCATATTTTGTATGTAATATTTATTATAATTAGCCAACATTCTTGCAATCTCGACTGTTGGCTCATTATATTCTTTTATAGTAATAAAGTTTTCAGCTTCATTTTCAAAAGCAATTTGATTGTCAATAAGATCAAAATCAATTTGTTTCAATTTTTCTGAAATAGTATCAACGTTATATCCATATTGTGACAATTTATTCTTTAGTACCTTTTCAATGATTTTCATTCTTTTTCACCTCATAGTATATTTAATTCTATTATACAATAACCAGTTTTTTTTTCAATAGATTTTATTTAATTCATTATCTTTTTTCATTGGAAAAGAATAGTATATTTAGAATAATTATTTTAAATAGTAAAACAATATCTTTGAGGTGAATTGTAAATGCCAAAATCTATAATTATAAAATCTAATACTTCAAATATTATAAATGACTTAATTGATAGTTTATATGAATATCCAAATATTAAATTTCTTTCAAGAAAAATAAATGGAGAAAAAACTTTAGTAATTAAATGCTTTAATTATTACAATAAAAATATAATGGAAAATAGTAAAAACTTTTATGGAAATTACATTTATTTATATACATGCTTGTCTTTGATTTTATCTGATTTAATAATTGAAAAATATGAGAAAACAATTGTAAAAAGGATTTTGCATTATAACTATTTTTATTTTGAAAATAGTTCTTTAAATAAAATCAATAATATAATCAATTTAATTTTAAGTAAGGACTCACCTATTGAATATTCTCAAGAATTCTTTTTATACAGGCAACAAATTATTTTATCATGTTTATTAAAAAATTTTAGAAAAACAAATTATATACAAGTAGATTGTTTTATTAACTTTTCAATGAAAAATTATTATGATTTTCTAGAAGAATTCATAGAAATGATTATACAATTATTTCTATCAAATTTAACTTCATTAGATTATCTAAATTATATAATTAAAAGTATTTTTAAAAATTAAATAATTAGTAAAATTTACTTTTATCAATTGACTTTTTTACTATGTTAAGAGATAATTAAATTGTATGTAAATTATTATACAAAGGAGGAAATTTTAGTGTACTTATTTGGAAAAATTACTGTAACTCCCCAATTACCTGAAAAGATTTCGGAGTTATCAAAACTTGCTAATAATTTATGGTGGTCATGGAACTCTTATGCTTTAAGATTATATGACTACATTGATTCTAATTTATTTGAAAAGGTAAATAAAAATCCTGTCAAATTTCTTTCTGAAATAAATCAACAACGTTTAATAGAAGTTTCTGAAGATGAAGACTTCTTGAAAGAATATAATATGGTTATAGACAACTTTAATGGTTATCTTAATAATAAGAATACATATTATTCAGAACATTTCCCAGAAAATCAAAATGATATGATTGCATATTTTTCTGCAGAATATGGGCTTGATGAAATACTACCACTTTATGCAGGTGGTCTTGGAATATTATCAGGTGACCATTGCAAATCTGCTAGCGATTTAGGTATTCCTTTTGTTGCAGTTGGTTTGCTGTATAAGCAAGGATATTTTAGTCAATATATAAATAAAGATGGTTCTGAATTATTTGATTATTCTCCAACAAACATCTCTGATTTACCAATACTACCTGTTTATGATGAAGATGGAAATGAGCTTGTAATTCCTTTACAATTTCCTGATAGAATTATTTATTTAAAAATTTGGAAAATCAATGTAGGAAGAATTTCATTATATTTAATGGATAGCGATATAGGTTTAAATACAGATATTGATAGAGGTCTTACTTTAAAACTATATGGCGGTAACCAAGAAATGCGTATTTCACAAGAAATTATTTTAGGAATTGGTGGTATGCATTTATTAAATAAACTTAATATACATCCAACAATATTTCACATGAATGAAGGACATTCTTCATTTGTTACTTTAGAAGTAATCAGAAATTTCATGCAAGAGAAAAATGTATCTTTTGAAGTAGCAAAGAAAATGGCTTCTACTTGTACAATATTCACAACTCATACTCCAGTTCCAGCAGGTAATGATATTTTCCCTATTGATTTAATGGATAAATATTTCTTTAATTATTGCAATGAACTTGGAATAACAAGAACAGAATTTTTAAATCTAGGAACTAAATATGATAACACATATACTCAAGGTTTTAACATGGCAGTTCTCGCTCTAAAAATTGCAGGAAAGAAAAATGGTGTTAGTAAACTTCATGGTGGTGTTTCTCAAAAATTATTTGCCGAGTTATGGCCAAACATTCAAACAGAAGAAATACCTATAACATATGTTACCAATGGTGTTCATACATGCACATGGCTTGCTCCAACATTAAAAGATTTATATAACACATATATGAGACCATTCTGGCAAGAAAAAGCATATGATCGTGAAGTTTGGAATGATATAGATAGTATCCCTGATGAAAAATTATGGGAAGCACACATGGTTCAAAAGAAGAAATTAGTTAAATTAGTTAGAAAAAATATTAGAGAACAAAAAATTAGAAATGGAGCTTCATTAGAAGAAATCAATGATATAGATAAAATACTAGATCCTAATGCATTAACAATAGGTTTTGCAAGAAGATTTGCAACGTATAAACGTGCAGATTTAATATTTAGAGATTTAGAAAGAATTACAAATATTTTAAATAATCCAACTAAACCTGTTCAAATTATTTTTGCAGGTAAACCTCATCCAGCTGATGTTCAAGGACAAGATTTAGTTAAGAAAATATATGAAATTTCCAACATGCCACAATTCAAAGGTAAAGTTGTAATATTAGAAAATTATAATATGTATATTGCTAGGTATTTAGTTAGTGGTGTAGATATTTGGCTTAACAATCCAAGAAGACCTTTAGAGGCTAGTGGAACAAGTGGAGAAAAAGCTGGACTAAATGGTGTAATCAACTTTAGCATTCTAGATGGTTGGTGGTATGAAGGATATAATAAGCAAAATGGCTGGGCAATTGGAGATGACACTGAATATAATAATTATGAAATTCAAGATAATAGCGATTCTCAAAGCATATATAATATTCTTGAAAATGAAATAATTCCATTATATTATGAAAAATCTAATATGGCAGAAAACACTAGGTGGATACAAAGAATGAAAAATTCAATAAAATCTGTTGGTGGAGTTTATAATACTGGTAGAATGCTTGTTGATTATTTAAATAAATTGTATATGCCACAAATTAGATTAACAAATTCAAATTTCTATACTAAAGAAAATGTTGAAAGTTATATTGAATGGGAAAAAGGAATTCGTGAAAATTGGAATAATATTATTATTGAATCTAATACTAACTTAGAAGAACTTTCTGCTAATGCTGGAGATTCTATTGAAATGAAATGTACAGTAACACTTCCATCAATCTCGCCTAACGATGTTTCTGTTGAAATATTCTATGGTAAATTTGATGATACAAATAAAATGGTAGATAGTATGTATGTACCTATGCAATTATCAAATACATTGGATGAATCAAAATATGAATATTCAGCTAATATAATAATCAATAATGGTGGAAATTATGGATATACATTTAGAATTACTCCTACTAATCCATTACTTATAAATAATCAAGATCTTGGTCTTTGTAAATGGCTTACAAATCAAGATTAAAAGAGGTGAATTAACTAATGAGAAAAACAAAGATAGTTTGTACTTTAGGTCCAGCTGTCGATGATTGTAAAACTTTAACGAAATTATTTTCGGCAGGTATGAATGTTGCAAGATTTAATTTTTCTCATGGAGATTATGAACAACAATTAAAAAGAATAGAACTATTTAAAGCTGTTAGAGAAGAATTAAATATGCCTATTCCTATGATGCTTGATACAAAAGGACCCGAAATAAGAATTGGTACTTTTGAAAATGATATGGCAATTTTACATGATGGTGCAAATTTTACACTTTCTCAAGAAGCATGTGTTGGTGATTTTTCAAAAGTATTTGTTAACTATCCACATTTGTATGAAGATGTCTCTGTTGGTACAAAAATACTTATAAATGATGGAATAATAGAATTAAAAGTTAAAGAAATTGTCAATAAAGAAGTCCTATGTGAAGTTATACATGGTGGTAAATTAACAAATAGAAAAAGTGTAAATATACCAGGTTTATCATTAAATTTACCTGTTTTAACTGATAAAGATAAAGATGATATAATATTTGGAATTAAAAATGGATTTGATATAATTGCTGCATCTTTTGTAAGAAAAGTAGATGACATTTTAGCAATAAAAGAAGTATTAAAAGAAAATGATGCTTCTCACATCAAAATAATTGCTAAAATAGAAAATCAAGAAGGTGTAGATAACTTTGATAAAATACTAGATGTTGTTGATGGAATAATGGTTGCACGTGGAGATTTGGGGGTTGAAATCCCAATGGATAAAGTTCCACTACTTCAAAAAGAATTTGTAAAGAAATGTAATAAAAAAGGAAAAACAGTTATTGTTGCAACACAAATGTTAGAATCAATGATTACAAATCCAAGACCAACTCGTGCTGAAGTAAATGATGTTGCCAATGCAATATTTGATGGAGCTTCAACAATAATGTTATCTGGAGAAGTTGCAGCTGGTAGTTTCCCAATTGAAAGTGTAAAAACAATGGCACAAATTGCAGAAACAATAGAAAATGGAATCGATTATTGGAACAAGTTTTCGAGAAAAGAAACTTCACATCTTGTCGGAAGTCGTCCAAATTTAATTGTAGGTCATTCACTTTGTGAAGTTGCAATGGAATCTCACGCGAAAGCAATATTTGCTTTGTCTGCACATGGAAATACTTTAAATGCTATATCTAGTTTTAGACCTGCATGTCCTGTTTATTTGATAACACCAGATGAAACAACTGCTAGACAACTTAGTATGACATGGGGTGTTTATCCAATAGTAGTAAAAAAATCTGAAGTCGCTTCAGATATGATTAGAGAAGGAATAGAAATAGCAAAAGGATGTAATTATATTTTTGAAGGAGATACAATTGTTATAGGTGAAAGTGATACTTTTAGTAAAACAAATTTATTTGGAGTATCTTCAAGTAAAAATATTGGTGGTATTTACACTGTTTAATTTATATAATATTTTAATGTAATTATCCTCGGCTGATGAAGTGAACTATTAGTTGTTCAATTCAAATGCTGAGGTTTTTTATCAAAAAAATTTAAAGAAGGCTTGTACTTTATTTGTACTAGCCTTCTTTATTTCAAATATCAAATATTTCTCCTTTCTGATATTTTATCCATTTATCCATCAAAAACTCTTTTGTTGAATCAGGATTAGGAATAAATACATGTACTTTTCCCTCTTCTGGGGTGGTTTCTATAGCATTAAATAGCATTATTTTTGCAGTTTGACCTTGATTACAAAAACCTCCAATAACATATTTATGCTCTAACATTGGTATTGTAGCCATACAAATTCCGTCTACTTCATCTGCAAGTTTCTTCGCCATATCCATTCCCTGTGTAAACTGCAGACAACATTTCATGTTCCATGCTTCTGGATTGAGATTAAACTCCTTGGTTTCTGGTTTTATCAGTTCATCAACCCGCAACATTTCAAATTCCATGCATTTTTCCTCCAATTCTCATGCCTTTACAAAAACATATTTCACAAAAATTTACCAAATTACATTATACTACTTTATGTATACTCAGTCAATTAGTTTTTTATCCTATTTTCAAAAAATTTTATTAAATAATATATTCTGACACCAAATTTCAAAAATTTGCATATTATTTACTATAATAACTTAAATAGGAGGTTATTTTATGTACAGAAGAAATAGATATCCTAGACGTAATTGTGGTTGCAATAGTGCTCCAAAATGTCCTAATTGCAAAATGCCAGAAGAAATGCCTAGAAATCCAAGATTAGCAAATGCTTACGTACCATATCAAGAAATTGGCGAAACATTTTGCCCAAGAGAATCATTAGCACATGGTACTACTTTTCCAGAACTAGTAAGTCCTTACACCAAAAATCAATCTCAATGTTTAATCAAATATTTGTCTCAAACCAAAACTTGTGAGGAGGTGGATGATTGTGAGTAATATGAGTAAAGATGAATTGATGAAAGATATCATGGCACATGATTTTAAGCTATATGATTTACAACTTTATTTAAACACGCATCCATCTGATGAAAATGCATTGTGTATGTATCAAAATTTAGTTAATGATACAGATGAATTAAAAGATGAATATGAAGAAAAGTATGGTCCACTAACAGCTTGTAGTGCAGCTGGCGATTGTGAATGGAAATGGATTAAAAATCCATGGCCATGGGATAAAGGAGGTAATTAGATATGTGGGAATATGAGAAGAAATTACAATATCCAATAAACATTAAAAAACCAGATCCACAAATGGCTAAATTTATAATAAGTCAATATGGTGGTCCTGATGGAGAATTAGCTGCTTCACTTAGATATTTAAGTCAAAAATTTAGTATGCCTACTGAAATAACTAAAGCTACACTTAATGACATAGGAACTGAAGAGTTAGCTCATTTGGAAATGGTAGGCACATTGGTTAGTCAGCTAACTAAAGGTGTTTCTCCTGAAGAAATTAAAGCTGCCGGTTTAGGTGATTATTATACTGATCATGGTATTAGTGTATATCCTCAAAGTGCTGCCGGTAATCCATTTACAGCTGCATATATTCAAGTTAAAGGAGACCCTAGAACTGATCTTTATGAAGATATGGCAGCAGAGCAAAAAGCTAGATCAACTTATGAATATTTAATTGATTTAGCAGATGACCCTGATGTTATTGATGTATTAAAATATTTAAGACAACGTGAAGTTGTTCACTTCCAGAGATTTGGAGAAGCTTTAAGAACCGTTGAAGAAAAACTTGCAGATAAAAAATTCTATATGAATAATATGATAAATCAACCTAATAAAGATTGTGGTTGCAATAAACCAAAAACAAAAGATTGCGGATGTAATAAACAATAATTTGAAAGAAGGGGACGGAGCAAAATTGCAATTTTTCACCGTACCCTGTTTGGTTCTTGTCCTATGTTACAAAATTGAAAGTTTGCTCCGTCCCCCTATTTCATATAATTCATCATTAACAAGTTTGTTTTCTTTGTATCAAATTTTCAAAGAATTTTTATCTATTTCTATTATTATTTAAATCTCTAGAAAGTTTAATCTTCATAGCAGATTCATTTATAACATCCATTGCATCTCGAACTGTTGGCATCTCTTTATATCTAGTCATTTCAGCATTTTGTACAATATTTCTCATGTCTCTTGGTATACCTATATCTTGAATAAAATCATTTTGTATCAAATCTGCAATCAAATATGGATTATTCATATCAATACTATCTAATGATTCATAACCGTGGCACACCTGGAAAATTAGTTGCATTATTACCTATGGGCCTTCCATTTTTATCATAAGAGAAGTCTATAAGTTTATTCCCTTCTCTGTCATAACGAGTTAAAACAATTCCGTCTTTTGTTTTAACCATAGAAAATGCAGTAATGCCATTAACTTTTTTGGTATAGCTTTGATTGTTTTCACCCCTAAAAGTATTTTCCTCCTCTATTTTTAGTCCATTATCAAAGCTTAAAACATTTTTTATAACTTCATTATCATTTCCGCTTTTTGTCTGATATCTTTCAAACATACCAACCTTTTCTTTTCCAGAATTTATAGGTCCTGTTTCTTTAGTTGCTACTCCACCTATTATCTTTTTTTCTTGAATTCGTGTACCTTTTAATCCTTTTTTATTAGAATAAAGTATTTCTCCTAATTTACTAATCTCAGCAGAAATAATTTTAACCGTTCTGTCTAAAATAGCATTTATTTGCTTACTTCCATTCTCTCCTTCAGTAATTTCAAAAGATATTTGATGACCATTAGAAAATATCGTATCCAAATTATCCATATTAGATTCCCCTTCCTAAAAAAATAAACTTAGATTACATTTTATGATTATATTATAACAGAATTAATCTATTTACCTAATAAAAAATCTATTAGAATTATAACTTTATACTTAATAAATCATAAATGTATGTAGGTTTGTCAAACATATGTCACACTCTTCTAGAGTAATCTATATTTGAAATACCTTTTGTGATAACTAGGCTCT
>CANQBB010000001.1 GCA_947588905.1 uncultured Clostridia bacterium | reverse complement strand
TAACAGGAACGACAACAGTAGATGGAACTACAATAGATGTAAAAGATATTTCGAATAGTGAAAAGGTTGGTTTATATGGAATAAGTAACAATTCAAATAAATTGTTAACAGTAAAAAATGCAGATATGAATATAACTGTTTTAGGCACAGGACAAGGTTGTGCAATAGATTCTGACGGAGAACTAAGCATAACAGGGGGAGAATTTATATTAAATAATGCAGGTGGAACGGTATATTCTGTAATAAATTATGAAGCAGCCAATATAAAAGATTTAACTATAACAGGTCAAAGTGCATCAAGCAATGTAGCAGGTATATATAGTAATGCTACTAAAATTACAACTTTAAATAATGTAAATATAAATTTAACAACTAAAGCTTCAGGTTATGGCTATGGGGTATTATCTTCAAAAGCAGGAGCAGTAGATATAACAGGAGGTAGCATAACAGTAAGTACAGAAAATGGAGCTGTCTATGGAGTAAATAATAGTGCTAGTACAACTGGAACAACGAAAATAAATGGAGTAAAAATAGAGGTAAGTACAAAAAATCATAATGCTTTTGGAATACATAATAGTTCAACTCAAAATACATTTACCCAAAATATAATAGGGGGTAGCATAAAAGCTACATCTGAAATTTATAATGCATATGGAATACATATAGAAAGTGGAGCAACAGGAACAACAACAGTAGATGGAACTACAATAGAAGTAATAGCTATTGGAAATGGTTTTTTGTATGGAATATATAATGATTCAAGCCAATTATTAACAGTAAAAAATATAAATATAAAAGCAACTGCAGGAGGTAAAGGAAACGGATATGGAATAATGTCTAATGGTGTATTGAATATAACAAAAGGAAACATGACTATAAACACTAATTCTGGTAATGCATTAGGTATAGATAATAATGAGGCTTCAACAGGAACATCAATAATTAGTGATGTAACAATAAATGTAACAGCTACGCAAAGTAGAACATATGGAATATATAATAGTTCAAAACAAGAATCATGTAAAAGACAAATAACAGGAGGAAGCATAACAGCAGTAGCAGGAAAAGAATTTGGATTTGGAATATTTATAGCAAATGCAGAGGTAGGAACGACAACAGTAGATGGAACTACAATAGATGTAAAAGATATTTCAAGTAGTGAAAGTGTTACTCTAAGAGGAATAAGCAATGCTTCAAATAATGTATTGACAGTAAGCAATGCAAATGTCACAGTAACAGCAAAAGGAACAGGACAGGGTACAGGAATATATTCTTTGGGGGCAGTAACTGCAACCGAAGGAACTATAACTGTAAATACAGTAGCATCTTCTGCTTTTGGTATAGATAATAATAGTAATTCAACAGGAACATCAACAATTAGTGATGTAATAATAAATGTAACATCTACGCAAAAAAGGACATATGCAATATATAATAGGTCAACACAAGAATCATGTAAACTACAAATAACAGGAGGAACAATAACAGCAACAGCAGGAGCAGAATGGGGAGTTGGAGTGTACATAGAAAAACCAGAAGTAATAGGAACGACAACAGTAGATGGAACTACAATAGTTGTAAAAAGTAATGAAAATGCTAGTTTAGCAGGAATATATGGAGCAATAAATGTAACTGGAGGAAAAGTTGAGGTAAATTCATCAACTGGAGCAAAGAATGTATATGGTATATATATATCAGAAACTACAACAGTGCCAACATCAGTAAGTGGGGTAGAAATTATTGCAACAGGAACAGGTGATTGTGATGTACGTGGAATATCTGAACATAGTGAAATTGGAATGACTGCAACTAATAATACAATCAATGTGGAATCAGTAGCAGGACCATGTTTTGGAATATCAACTAAAAAATCTGTACTTACAGGAAACACAATAACCGCAACTTCAACTTCTGGAATGGCACAGGGAATATGTATACAAGAAGTCTCAACATCACTAATATCAATTGCTAATGGAACGATAACAGCAAGCTCAACAAGCGGTTTATCTTATGGAATTAGAAAAGTAGGAACAGCTTCAACATTAGTAATAGGAACTGAAGGTGGAGATGTAAGTAAAACAATTCCAACTATAACAGGCGGAACAAATGGAGTAAAAGCAGATAAGTTTGAATTTTATGATGGAATTTTGAAAGGTAAAACAAGTGCTTATGATGGAACAGTGTCAAAAGTACAAAGTGGTTATGGTATAAATTATGAAGAACAAGCTCCATATAAAGTGGCATATTTATCAGAAGCAAATTATTCTGATGGAAGTATGGGATATATAACTTTAAAAGATGCATTTGAAAAAGCACCAAATGGAAGCACAATAACTGTTTTGAGAAATTATACAGATGCAAGTAAAGCTACTTTAAGTGGGGATAAAACAATAACATTAAACTTAGATAGTAAGACATTAAATAAAACAGCAAGTATAATAAACAATGGAAATATGACATTAGAAGGTAATGGAGAAATAATAGCAGGACCAGATGTAGCTGAGTTAATATCTAATACGGGAACATTAACGATAAAGCAAGTAACATTAACAATAAAGGATAATAATATCGATTATCCAAGAATTGTTTCACAACGAGGAGGAACAGTAACATTAGATGGTGGAACAATGAGGTCAGTAGCAGAGGGTACACCAGCAAGCACATATAAAGGTTCAAGAGGAATATCAATGTATGGAAACAGCGGTATAGTAAATGTAAAAAATGGAACGATAAATATGGGAAATACAGATGATGAAAGTCTTGGAATTGAAATATGTGTAGATAGTGGAGAAATAACATCATCAATAAATGTGACAGGTGGAACAATAAGTGGAACTGTATATGGAATTTTAATTCAGAAAAACGGAACATTTAAAACAACAATAAATGTAACAGGAGGAGAAATAACTTCATCAAAAGGATGTGCAATAGGAACAACAAGTTCAAATTATGCAGGAACTATAATTATAGGAAACAAAGATGGACAAGTAAGTGTAGCATCACCAACTTTACAAGGTGAAACTTATGCAATAAATACTACGAAGGGTTTTGAGTTTTATGATGGTACATTAAAAGGTAAGACAGGTGCATTTAATGGCACGGTAACAAAAGTAGAAGATGCTTATTGCGTAGTATATGAAGAGCAAGATGGATATAATGCAGCATACTTAGAAAAGGCAAATTATACTGATGAAACTAATTATTATATGACATTGAAAGATGCATTTGAAAATGCAAAAAGTGGAAGCACTATAAAAGTGTTGAAAGATGTTGAAGATAACGTAGTTGCAACAGTACCAGCAGAAAAAACATTTACATTAGATTTAAATGGAATGACAGTAACAGCAAACCCATCAATATATACAGATGATGGAGGATTTATTGTAAATAAAGGTTCATTAACAATAAAGGGTTCAGGAAAATTACAAACAAATAGTCCAGACATATGTACAATAAAAGTTTTGATATATAATATAGGAACTTTAAATATAACTGATGGAGAGATTGTTCATAATGGTATGCAGAATAAAGAACATGGAGTTGCATTTACAATAAGAACTGATAGTGGAACAGTAACTGTTAGTGGAGGAACTCTTGATGCTAAAGATGGAAACCATGAATCAAGAACAATAGGAGTATTTGGAGATACAGTTTTAAATGTACAAGGTGGAACTATAAAAAATAGTGGTGCAGAAAAAAGTTATGTATTAGAAGTATATGACAAAAATCAAAAATCTGGAGCAATAAATATTTCTAAAGGAAGTTTAGAAAGTGAAAATGCAATAATAATTTATAATAAAGAACAAGAAAATGTATCAGTAAGTAATGAATTTAAAATAAATATAAATGGTGGAACTATAACATCAACTAACAATACTGCAATTATAGATGAAGGCTCTAATAGCACAATAAATATTACAACTGGAACAGTAAAAGGTGGAATAAATGCAATCAACCAAAGTGCTAGTGGAAAAATAAATGTTGTTGGCGGAAATGTCATAGGAGGAAAAGAAGGTATAGCTGCTACTGGTGCAGGAACTATAACTATAGGAGAAAAAGGTAACTCAGTAAGCACAAGCGTACCAGAAATAAAAGGTGAAACTTATGGAATAAATAGCACCAATGGCTTTGAATTTTACGATGGTATATTAAAGGGTAAGACAAGTGCTTTTGAAGGAGAAGTAACAAAAATAGAAGATGGTTGTGCTGTGGTATATGAAGATAAAGATGGCTATAATGCAGCACACTTAGAGGTAGCAAACTATTCTGATGGAAATACAAACTATATGACATTAAAAGATGCATTTGAAAAGGCACCAACTAAGAGTACTATAACAGTACTAAGAAATGTTGATGAAACAACATTAAGTGATTATAGTAGCACAATGAGTTGTAATGCTATATTATCAGCCGATAAAGAACTTACATTAGATTTAAAAGGATGTACTATTACATCAAATGTAACGCTTACCGATGCAAAAAACATAACAAGACATACATTTATTTTAAATCAAGGTATATTAACTATATTAGATAGTAGTAATTCAAATGGAACAATTAACATATTGGGTGAATCAGAAAAAAATGTAGGTACATGGCTTAATTTTATATATCAAGTAGGAGCAGGAAAACTAACAATAAATAGCGGTACAGTGACAGTACGATCTAGTACTTGTATGCCAGGAGGAGTAATTGATTCTTCAAATCAAACTGAGATGAATATAAATGGTGGAACGATTAGTGTAGTTTGTAGTGGTAGTAGAGGTGCAGAGGCTCTTTATGCTAATGGTGGTAAGATAAATATAAACGGAAATCCTAAGATAGAAGCTAAAGGAAATACTAAAAATGGTTCAGGAATTAATGTACATAATGGTAATGGTAGTGCTGATAATCAGCTTACTGTTGTTATAAATGGTGGAAGCATAGATGCTGATTATGGAATACATTTTCATAAGGCATCAGAGAATATACTTAATAATATTTCATTAAGTATATCAGGAAATACAAAAATAGAAGGAACACAATATGGTATATATAATGGAGAAGGAACATCAGGCATTACAATAGAAGGTGGAACAATAACAGGTGGAATAAGTGGAATTTATCAAGATGTTGCAAATGATATAACAATAACAAATGGAACCATAACTAGTGAAAAAGGTGTAGGTATTGAGAATAATAGTAATGGAATAGTAACAATAGGAGAATTAGGTGAACCAGTAAGTACAAGTGTTCCAGAAATTATAGGAGCAACATATGGTATATCTGCAAAGAATGGCTTCAAATTCTATGATGGAATAATAAAAGGTAAAACTCAAGCAATAGATGGAGCACCATCAGAAGTAGAGCCAAATTATGAATTATATAAAACTAGAAATGGTGATTATGAAGAGGCATATTTAGTAAAAGCTATAACAGGAGAAGTTGTTATAACAGGAAGCAATAGATGTAATAGTAGATTAACAGCAGATACTAGTAGAATTTCTCCAACAGGTTGTACATTCACATATCAATGGTATTATAGTGATGATAATAGTACAGAAAATGGAACTAAGATTGATGGCGCAACTGATATGTATTTAGATATTCCTTTAGAATTAGAAGGAAAATACATATATGTAGTAGTAGAAGCAAGCAAAGAAGGATTAAATTCAAAAACTTTTGCAGATATAACGGATGCTGAAAATAACATTTATGCAAGAGTTGCATCAAATAAGTTAATGGCAAGAGAAGACCCTGATGGAGATATTTATTATGCACTTGGAGCTAAAAGAGCAGGACAGACTACATATACAGCAGACAAAATTAAGAAAATTATTATTCAAGATATAATTACAGGACCTGCTGGTGCTGTTGCTACATGGGATGTTTCTAGAATAGATGGTACTGGTGGTGTACTTGCTTGGGTAGTACCAGACGGTGCAGATATGTATGATTTGTATATTGGTGCAGAAGGAGATATTATAGGTATAGATGGTCAAAATCTATTTAGAGATTATACAAATTGTATAGCTATTACAGGATTAGAAAATATAACAACTGTTGATATGACAGATATGTCATCAATGTTTAGAAATAATCCTAAATTAACAACATTTGATGTAAGTAGTTTGAATACAGAGAATGTTACAGATATGAGTGGAATGTTTGCTGGTTGTAGTTCAGTAACAGTAATAGATGTAGCAAAATTTACAACATCAAAAGTTACAAATATGTCTGAAATGTTTATGGATTGTAATGCAGTAGTAAAACTAGACGTGAGTGGATTTGTTACAACTGATGTTCAAGATATAAGTGGAATGTTTGCTGGTTGTGCAGCTATTAACAGCATAGATATAAACAATTTTGATACAACTAAAGTAACAAATATGAGTAGATTATTTGATGGTTGTAAATCTTTAACAAGTATAGATTTCGCAGATATAACTACAGCTTCAGTTACAGATATGAGTAGAATGTTTGCAAATTGTAGTAAATTAAAAGCAATTGATATATTACATTTTGATACATCGAAAACTCAAAATGTACAAGAAATGTTTATGGGTTGTACAAGCTTACAAGCTTTAGACTTAGAAAACTTTAATGTAAGCAGTATGACTAATATGGATGGCTTATTTGAAAATGATTCTAACTTGATTAGTATAAACCTAGGTGCAAATGTTGATAAATTGATTGGTGACAACATGTTTAGTGGATTAAGTAGTTTAAAAATACTAATTACTGCAAGAAAGATTTCTTCAAGTGAAGAAGTAATAGAGCTTGGAGGAGAAACAGGAATAGAAGAATTAGAAAACTTAGTCTTATATGTACCAGGAGAGGACGAAGAAGTATATTACGAAGAGTCAGCAACATATGAAGGAAGATTAGGATATGATAGAATTAGACCAATGTTAGAGTTAATTGGAGAAATAGATGCTGTTGTACTTGTAGGTTCAACAAACTATGTAGATGAAGGAGTTAAAGTTGTAGGAATTGCTCCAAATGAAGATGCTACAGTATATACACAATATGGATATGAATTATCTGTAAGTGGATTACCTTTTGAAACAAATACACCTGCTATAAAACTTGTTGTATATACATTAAAAGATAGATATGGAAATGTTGTTATGACAGTAACTAGAACTATAAGTGTAGAGGAAAATATAAATGTGGTAACAACAGAAATATCAACAAGTAATGCTAAATGGAGTGGCTGGAAATTATATGGTGGAGCAACTATTGACGAAACAGGAGCATTGAATTTAACAGGTCTAGAACAATATGCAGAAAAATGGTTCATTGTAGCAGGTACAGAATGGTCAATGGGATTAAATTACATGGCATCAGGTGATGATGAAATGAGAGACTTTAGTGTGGATGCTGAATATTATGATAAAAACTTTATTTCAGTTGAAGCAGACAATGGTCATACAATGGATACATTAAGTATATCTGCTGCAGAAGAAGGTTGGACTTATACAAATTGGAATGGATATGATGGTTCAGGATTAAATGTTGAATATGTTAAAGTAAAAATTAGTTGGAATGAAGAATTATCTGGTGCTCCAATTAAGATTGATAAATTATATTTTGCTTGTAACATGAATGATATTTATACTGGAATAAGAGTTTCAGTAACTACACATGAAGGTAGTGTAGATAAAATTAAATATCTATTAACAACAAAAGATTCTGGAATAACTGAGAAAGACATAACAGAAGAGGCAGAAAATGATGAGATAGTTTGGCCAAAATATGGTTCAAAAGGTACATATTATCTATGGACATATGTTACTAATACAGATGGAACAAGCATTCTTAACAGAACTGACCCAATAATTGTGGATAATGTAGAATTGGAATTAAGTAATGCTGGAGTGTCATTAGCTCAAGAAACTACAGTTAATGCTATTGCTTACGATAAAGGAAGCATTTACGATGATTCAGACCCAAGTATAATCACTCGTTCTAAAGCTGATAATAGTGTTACTACTAGTGAAGGAACTATGTCAGAAATCTTATCTGCTTACCATGGTTCAAAAGCATGGAGAATGGAAAAGATTGCGAGTGAGAATAATGAAACATTACATGGAATGCAAGATGGTAAAGCTTTCTTGAAAGGATTAAAATCAGGAACATATATATTAGTATCATCTAACTATAGAAGTAGTAATAGTGCAGGAATGAAAGTATTTGAAAATCCAAAACTATATAACGAAAGTCATACAAAAGAATATAGCATATCTATGGTTGGAAAAGAATTAAGTATATCTGATGATAATAATGAACACCATGTTTATTACTTAATAAAATTAAATGAAGATATTACAGACAATGCTAAATTTGAAAGTGCAATGCCTGATTGGGGATACTCATCTGAAGCTGGAAATATGGAAATTGATGGACTACAATGGTTTGTATTCTCAAATGAAGGAGAAATTAGAAATGATATTGAAGTAACAAAGTATGCTTCTGGTGTGAAGACTGTAGATTACTTCAGAGAAGATGGAACAATATTTACAGGAAGAACATTTAATGTAAATGCAAATGGATTATATACTGTATATGTAAGGTCTACAAATGGGGTTGAAAGAATAAGAACAATAAGAGTAAATACAATCGATTTAGATAAGCCTATAGTAGATGTAGACTTAAGTGGTTATGTTGAAGGCACAAGAACAGGTGATGATGTAAGTATAGTAGTAACTGGAATTGATACACTTTCTGGAGTAACAAATATAGAATATTCTTTGAACAATAAGGATTGGGAATCAATAATAACTACAAATAATAATAACTTATTGAAAAATGGAGATTTCTATAAATTATCAGAAAGAGATTATAACTGGAATACATTATTAAACGGTAGAGAAATGGCAAACGATTGGTTAGGATATAATTCTAGTGTAAAATCGCCAACTCTAGGATATCATGGACATATAGATAAGAATAGATTTAGTTCAAATGTATTTGCTTTGATAAATAAAAACTCTGAGTTTGATTTGGAAAACAGAGAGTTATATGCAAAACAAAACATTGATGCTGGAGTTATCACAGGAGGAACAACATATACATTATCATTTGATATATATGCTGATACAGCAGAGTGTGGAATAACAACTGGATTGAAATATTATTTAGTTGGAGGAAAAAATAGTGATTTCCAGAACGGCTCTAAAAACTTAATAGTAGCAGATGAAGAAGTTGGACATTGGGTAAGAAAGAGTTATACTTTCACAACTGCTGATGAACTTGATGAAAGAAAAGTAACAGAATTATACTTATATGGTCATAAGCTACAAGAAGAAGGTTCTATGTACATAAAGAATATAAAACTTGAAGAGGGTTCTAAAGCTACTGATTGGACTCCAAACAATTTGGAACAAAATCAAGCATATAGAAAAGGATTTACAATACTTGATACAACAATGGATAGAACAGTATATTTCAAAGTTACAGATGCTGCTGGAAATTATACGATTGTTACAAAACATATAATTATAGATAAATCAGCACCAGGCATAGCTATAATTGAAATAAATGATAATGCTGCTAAAACAAATGATGAAGAAGTAGTAGTACATATTAAGAGCAATGTTGATGATGTAAAATATATGTATATTAGCAATCAAAAGAGAGAACCTCTATACAGTGAATGGAAGCCATATAAAGAATATTCAAAGCATGAGTTGATAGTAGAAAATGGAAATAAGACAGTATATGTATGGTTAAAAGATGAAGCTGGTAATATTAGTAGTGTTGCTTCAGATGATATAGAATTATTAGCAACATTTGAATTGAGATTAGTATGTAATCAAAAATATTCAGGAGCAGAAAGCGTAAGCATTAAATATGCAATACGAGCAGAAAATGAAGCAACTTATAGAGCATGGCAAACAACTGATACATATAATGGCTTAATACCAAATACAACATATTATGCAAAGACTAGATTAGAGGAAACAACAGGAGCAGGAAAATTATTCTCAGAATCAAGCGAGCTAATATTTAGAGCAGAGTATAATGAGGATAATGAATTGGTAATAAGAAGACTACAGTAAAATAATTTAAAACTTAAATAGGAGATTGTAAAATTACAGTCTCCTATTTTTATTGGAAAATTTTACATATATTATTTTTTTGATTTCCTTTCTTTTTTTTAATCAGTATGATATACTTAAATTTGTCTTAGGGAAATAAAAGGTTTGAAACTTTATTATAAATAATTGTTAAACAAGGAGGATTGATTATGAAGAAGATTGGAATTATTTTTTTAATATCATTTTTATGTGTTTGTTTAAATAGTAATGCTTTTGCATTAACTAAATTATATGAAACCTCTCAAAAGGAAGTACTTAATTCGGGAACTAATTTAACAAAATATACAAGATTAACAGATAAAGGATGGCTTTCAATTAACATTGTAGATATTGATTTAGATGATGAAAATACATCAATCAAAGTATTAACTTCTGAAAATGGTTTAAATACTTTTCAAAATGTAAAAAGAATGCTTGAAAATCAAAAGAGATGTATTGCAGCTGTTAATGCAGATTTCTTTAATGGAAAAACTAATAATGGTAATATTATTGGAATGAGTGTAAATGATGGAGAAATGCTAACTTCTACATATTATGAAAATGCTTCTAAAGATGTTTTTGGAAGTATGCTAATTGATGAAAATAACGATACTTGGTTTGGATATTTTTCTAATAAGATTACTGTAAATAATTATCGAACAGGCGAAGCAATTAGTGTTGGAGATATGAATAAACTTCCAATAAATTATGACTTTTTAGTTTTATACTCAGATAAATGGGCAGAGACTTCTATCGGTTCAACTCCAGATTTGATTACAACAGAATTTGTTATTGATAATGATAAAGTTGTTGAAGTTAGAACTAATGAAGAACCTGTTGAAATACCAGAAGGTGGATATGTTTTAACTGCGTTTGGAGAAAATGCTACAGCAAAGAAAGATATATTAAGAGTTGGAGATAGAGTTAGTATAGATATTGAAATGCAAGCTGATGTAAACAAAATTAAAATGGCAGTTTCAGGAGGTACACTTTTAGTAAAAGAAGGTCAAGTCGCAAACTTTACACATAACTTGATGGGTTCAAATCCAAGAACTTCTATTGGTGTTTCTAAAGATGGCAATACACTTTATCTAATAACAGTTGATGGTAGACAATCTTCAAGTATTGGATTAACTCAAACAGAATTTGCAGAACTTCTTATTGAAAAAGGAATTTATAATGCTCTTAATTTAGACGGTGGTGGTTCAACAACTATGGCAGTAAGAAGATTAGGAGAAGAAGATTCAACTTTAGTAAATAAGCCAAGTGATGGAGGCCTTAGAAATGTTGCTGATTCAGTTGGTGTTTTCAATACAGATAAAACAGGTTCATTAAGTGAGCTAGTTATTGAGGTTAAAGAAGTTAATGTTTTTGTTGGAGATGAAAGAGAACTTATAGTAAAAGGATATGATAAATATTATAACCCTGTTTCAATTGACACTGATGATATAAAATGGTCTTCTACAGGTGTTGATGTTTCTGTTGAAGGAAATGTTTTAAAAGCTGGAGATACAGCTGGTACTGCTACAGTTAAAGCTAAGATAGGAAAAGCTACTGGAACAATAAATATAGATGTATTAAGTGCTCCTAATGAACTTACAATTTCACCTAAAAAAGTAAGTATTATTGATGGAGAAGATGTTACATTTGAAGTTAGCGGTCAAAATAAAAATGGTTATGGTGCTTCATTAAAGAATGATAATCTTGAATGGGAAATTGTTGAAGGAGAAGGTAGTATCGAAGATGGAGTTTTCAAAAGTGATGGCGTTGGAGATACTGTAATATCTGTATCATCTGGTAATGCAACTTCGTATGCTTTAATTAGAGTTAATGAAAATAATGCTAAATTGATTAACGATTTTGAAGAAACTAATTTTTATTTTAAATCTTATCCAACAGATATAAAAGGTAAAGTTTCTTTAGATGATGAAGAAGTTTATAGTGGCAAGAAAAGTGCTAAATTAACATATGATTTTACAAAGACTAATGTAACAAGAGCTGCTTATTTAAGATTTGATGAAAGTGTACTATTAGACAGTGATGCACGTGGAGTTTCTGTAATGGTTTATGCAACAGAATCAACAAGTGACCAAATAAAAATGAAACTTACAGATGCAAATGGCGAGACGCAATATTTATTATTAAGTAAAGGATTAGAATCAAATGGATGGCAAGAATTAACTTTAAGCTTGGCTAATGTTGCTTTACCTGCTAAATTAGTAGATATTTATGTTGCACAAGATGATGCAAATGCATTAACAAAAGGTAGTGTATATTTTGATGATTTGAAAATAATTTATGAAAATAGTAAGGTGGATGCAGATGGAATGTTACCAGCAGATATTAAAGGAGCAGATGAATTAAATGTATATTCTGATTTAGAATCAGCAAATGCTTTTAGACTTATAGTATCTCCAGAATTTTCAGATGAAAAATTATTACTTGACCGTTTTAAAAATAAAACTATAGAAGGTGTAATAAATCAAAATGCTGACATTACAGTTTTCCCAACACAATCAAATATTACTTTAACAGATGGGGTTTCAAAAGAAAAGATTTTTGTAAATGGATATGGAGTTAAAAACTTTAAGAGTGCAACGATTATTTCAATAGATATTTATGCTGGTGGAATTAGATTAACGGATAGTAATCAATGGCTAAGTTTGCAATCAGATATTAGAAATGGTAATAAAAATATTTTGATTGTTTTAAATGGTAATATAAATGATTTTAAAGATACTGCTGAGAAAAAACTTTTCATTGATGTGCTTTGTGATTTAATGAGAAGTACAGGTAAAAATATTTGGGTTCTTCAAAAAGGAGATAATACAGATTACTCTATGAATAGAGGAATAAAATATTTAAGCATCGCAACTGAAGAATATGTAGAACCTTCTGTTGAAAATATTAAAGATACAAATTATATTATTATAACTGTTAATGATAATAAAATGACATATGAAATTAAAAATGCTTATGCAAATTAAAAAAAGAGCCGCACTTTTAAGTGCGGTTTTTTAGTTGTTTAACTTTCTAAATGAAATAAGAAAAAATATTTTTAATCAGTGCATAATATTTTTTCGACTATATTTTTTGTAGAATATGGTTTTGCAATATGTTCTTGCACAGACTTTAATGTAGATAATCTATATTCATCAGATAATAAATTATCTAAAAATGGTTTAGTTTTATTACTATTAAAGATTCTAACGGCTACTCCATTATTTAATAAATATTCAGCATTTTCTTCTTCTTGACCTGGTATAGGATTTATTATTACAAAAGGTATATGACTGGTTAATATTTCAGTTGTTGTTAAACCGCCTGGTTTCGATATTACTAAATCTGCTATTTGCATTAGTTCTGGAATTTTATTTGTATATCCTAACACAACAACTTTTTTATTAGAAGTTTCAGCAAGTTCATTAAACATTCTTTGTGATTTTATTCTTTTACCTGCAATAGTTACTATTTGAATATCTTCGTTTACTTCTAAAAGACCTTTGTAGAAATTCTTAATATTTGATAAACCATATTCGCCACCGCCAAAGATTAAAACAGTCTTTTTGTTTTCGGATAATCCAAATTCATTATATATTTGTGACTTATCATATTCTTTTAAAAATGCTGGAGATACTGGGATACCGGTTACATGTATTTTTGTTTCAGGTATTCCGTTATAATTCATAGAATGTTTCATTTCTTCATTTGCAACGAAATAATTATCTACATACTCTGGTTCTAGTTCCCAAAATCTATGTGATGCATAGTCTGTTAAAATTACATTTAATTTTGCATCTATTTTTCCTTTCTTTTTTATAATAGCACACATTTCTGTTATAAATGGATGTGTAGAGATTATTATGTCTGGTTTTTGTTCTTTAAAATATTTAAATAATTTTCTTGATAATAATTTTTGAACAGCATTACAAAAGTTTGCTACAGAATATTGTTTAGCACTTAGCTTATATATGTCTCCCCATAATTCAGGAGAATAACGAGCCATATTTACATATGATTTTACTACGATTTTATCTATTGCTTTGTTTGTATATTTTAAAGCATCAAGCATATCTGTTTCTGTTTCTGGATAATTTTCAGTTATATAATTTTTTATTGCTTCTGCTGCTTTGAAATGTCCTCCGCCAACAGATGCATATAAAATAACAATCTTTTTATTCATTTTATTACCTCCCAATATTTCTAATAGCATTTTACCATAAAATTGATAAAAATGTAAATATAAGTGAAATACTATAATCGAGTAAGATTGTTTAATTACATATCTAAGAACAAAAAATTAAATTTGACTTTATTATATTTCCGTGCTATAATCTATTTAAAGCTTTAAAGCGAATATGAATTTTCAATTATGTATCAAAGAAGACTAGGTGGCTAGACCTAGTCTTTTTCTTTACTAATAAACTACCTTTTCAAATACAAATAGCATTATAAAAGCAATTATTAGTACTTTGAAAATTATATGAATTTTCAAAATTATGTACCCTCCTTTCCACAAGATTTCCTTGTAAAAGGATAGCATTAGTATATATTTTTATATTGCTATCGTCAAGGTTATATTGTTCCAAGAGAATAGAACATTATATTTTCACCTTTTCGCCTATGCTCACCTTTTTTATTAACGTTTAAGTTAAAAATCTTCTATTTTGTGTATATTATTGCTTTTTTAGAAAAAAATAACATTGAGGTGGTATGGTTGAATAAATTTTGGAATAAGAAGCTTGGTTTAAATGGCGGATTGAGAATGACATTTATTTTAGCGATTATTTTTTTCTTTATATCAGTTTATTTTGGATTAGAAAATAGAAAGGCACATCAAACTATTGCTAATTCATATAATAAATCTTTTTATGAATTAGTTGAATATGTAGATAATGTTGAAGTACTTCTTGCTAAGGCACAAATTTCTAGCACGCAAGCTTACTCTGCTAAAACATTGAGTAATTTGTGGCGAAAAGCAGATTTAGCCCAATCTTCTCTTTCACAAATTCCTACAGATAACAATGTTTTGTCAAATGCTGTGAAATTTTTTAATCAATTAAGTGATTATTCTTATAGCTTATGCAATAAGCTTATTGATGGAAAAAGCTTGGAAGAAAAAGATTTTGATAACTTAAATAGCTATTATAAAACGTGTCAAACTTTAAGTGCTACACTTCAAAATTTGGCGGATGATTTTTCAAGTAATAGTATTTCATGGGAAGAACTTGTTGAAGAAGAAAATACGGCTTTTTTAGCACAAGAAGTTGCTAATATTTCTAAAGACAGTTTTTCTAAGATTGAAGAAGATATGCAAGATTATGAAGGGCTAATTTATGATGGACCTTTTTCTGAACATATGACAAGTAGCAATCCTTTGGGATTGGGAGAAAAAGTTTATAATGAAGCTGAGGCAAAAGAAAAAGTTTATGAATATGTTGATAAAAACAGGATAAAAGATTTAAAAAGTAATGGTTTTGTTAATGGAAATATAAAAGCTTTTGGCTTTGAATTTACTTTGGAAAATAATAGTAAAGGATATATAAATATTACTGAACAAGGTGGACAAGTTTTATGGATGGATATAAACAGAGAAGTTAGTAAAGACAATATTTCAAAAGAGCAAGCAAATAATATTGGAAATGAATATTTATATAATCACGGTTTTAAAAATATGAAAGAGACATATTTTACAAATCAGAATGGAATTTTAACAATAAATTATGCGTATAATCAAAGCGGAGTAATATGTTATCCAGATTTAATAAAAGTGAAAGTAGCTTTAGATAATGGAGAAGTGTTAGGAATAGAAGCTCAGAGCTATTTGAATTCTCATCATGAGCGAGATATACCAGTTGCTAGTATGTCTATGCAGGATGTTGAAAGTAAAATAAATTCTAAACTTGAAATTATATCGAGAGAAGTTACTGTTATACCAACAGATTGGAAAACTGAATTAACTGCGTATGAGTTCAGAGGGAAAATGGAAGATAAAGAATTTATAGTATATATAAATATTGAAACTGGTGTGGAAGAAAAGATTTTTATGCTTCTTGACACACCAGGTGGAACTTTTGCAATATAAATTGTCCCCATTTTATGGACAATATCAGTATTAGTACTGAAAGAGGTGTCCTTATGAATAAAAGTATTTCAATATTTTTAGCTGAGTTAAGAGCAAAAAAAGGTCTAACTCAGGCTGAACTTGGTAAAGCATTAGGTATGAGTAGATCCAAAGTATCAAGCTGGGAAATTGGCAGAAGAGACTTATCAATTAGCGATGCTGTAATTATAGCCAATTACTTTGATATAAGTTTAGACCATATATTAAATCCTAAAGGTATAACAAGTGGAAAAATAAATGATATATTTTCGTTATATTTAAAAAGTTCAAAAATTCCTGTAGAGGAAAAAGAAAATGTAATCCAAGAAATTCAAGAACGCATTTTATCTAAATCTTGAATTATAAATCATCATTCTCCTTCTACGTGTTTTTTGCTTTTTTGTTAATATTGCTGCACGTATAAGTATTAGTAATACAAACAAACATACAATTGCAATTACTGCCCAGAATATTATAATTCCTATAACTTTTGCTGTGGTAGTAACTGCAGCAGCCACATTATTAAGCATTCCTTCTACTTTAGTGTTTGAAATTAAATCATAACTATGTGTAACACCCTCTATGTCATATGAAATAGTGCCTACAGTTTCTCCAGATTCTATAGGTGCTTTTAAATTGTCTTTTAATGTGATAGTTGGTGCATATTCACCAGAAGATTTATCTTGTGGTATTGTAAATGCAATATCTTTATTAACTGTTAAACCTATCATATTTGCATTAGGCACAGCACCATTTATTTTTACATTATCTATAATTGAATCTCTTGTAACAAATGTTTCTGATTTCATTTGCTCAAAGCCATATTCAAATAAAGCAATAGTATCATTAGTTCTATTTTGAGCACCTACTGCTCCAAAAACTAAAGCAATAAGCTCAACACCATCTTTTTCAGCACTGGCTATAATACAGTTCAAAGATTTACTTGTATATCCTGTTTTTATTCCAGTTGCATATGGATAATAATATGTTGAATTTTCTAGAATCATTCTATTTGTATTAACAAAACTTCTATCGGTTTTTGGATAAATACTTGTTTGTGGTAATGAAAAACTTGTTAATTTAGCAGCTTTTCTAAATTCTGGTAAGTTTAACATTCCATATCTAGCAATCTTAGCCATATCTCTAACAGTAGTATAATGATTATCATCATGAAGTCCATTAGGATTAACAAAATTTGATGATGTTGCTCCTAACTCTTTTGCTCTTGCATTCATTATACTTGCAAAACTTTCAATACTTCCACCAATATGCTCTGCTATCATGTTTGCGGCTTCATTCGCACTGCACACCATCATAGCATCTATTAGCTGTTCAACTGTCCATGTTTCTCCTACTTGAATAGCAGCAGTAGTACCATCCCATGGTACACTCATAATTGCATTATAGCTTGCTGTGACCTCATCATCCATATCGCAATTTTCGATAGCTAAAATTGTTGTTAATATTTTTGTGGTTGATGCGGGATAAATAGGAGTATCTGCATCTTTTTCATACAATACTTTCCCAGAATCTAATTCTATTAAAATTGCATTTGGACATGTAAGTTCAACTGCAAATATATTTGAAGGCAAAATCACTAATATTAAAATAGATATAAAAAATATAATTCGTTTCATATATTCCTCCCAAAGACATTTTATATAAATATATACAAATATGCAAGTTATATGTGAATTAAAATGTGAAAAATTAGTAAATTTAAGTAATTATACTAAGTAAAATATAATTGCTTTTTGAGGGAATTTTTTATATAATGAGGGCGAGGAGGAATAATTATGAATAATAAAGTTAAATGTGCATTAGCACTAATTATCTTTATTATTTTAACTATTCTGGGCTATGTTCTATTTCCTAAAAATGAAGTTGTTGTAGAAGATAAGGAAATAGAAGATTACATATATGTTCATGTGGAAGGGTGTGTCAATGAGCCAGGTCTTATTAAAGTAAAATATGGAACTAGGATTTATGAAGTCATTGAAGAGGCTGGTGGAGAAACTTATGAAGCAGATCTTTCGAGAGTGAATTTAGCTACAATTGTTAGTGATGAACAAAAAATCGTAATTCCAGCTAAAATAGAATTTGAAGAAGAAGCTGAAGATAATGAAGAAAGTGGGCTCGTTAATATCAATACTGCTTCAAAAGAAAAGCTGATGTCTTTAAATGGAGTTGGAGAAAGTACAGCACAAAAGATTATTGACTACAGAGAAGAAAATGGATATTTTAATAGTGTTGAAGATATAATGAATGTATCAGGTATAGGGGAAAGTAAATTCAATAAAATTAAAGAATATATAACTACTTGATTGTAGGAAGGAGTGAAGTTATGAATATAAATGAGATTATTAAAGCTAAAAGGGACTGTAAGGAACTTACAGAACAAGAAATTAACTTTTTTGTTGAGGAATATTCAAAAGGCAATATCCCAGACTATCAAGCATCTAGTTTGCTTATGGCAATATATTTAAATGGTATGTCTGAGGCGGAAATTCTTAACTTAACTCTTGCAATGGCTCGCTCGGGAGAAATTGTTGATTTATCTGAGATACCAGGAATAAAAGTTGATAAACATAGCACAGGTGGAATTGGAGATAAAGTTACAATGGTTGTAATGCCTTTAGTTGCAAGCTTAGGAGTTCCTGTCGCAAAGATGTCAGGTAGAGGGCTTGGATATACGCAAGGAACAGTAGATAAACTTGATTCAATTCCAGGTTTTAGAACGAACTTAGAAATGGATGAGTTTATTAGAAATGTAAAAAGAATTGGTATTGCGCTGATGGGGCAATCAGAAAATATTGCAGTCGCAGATAAAAAACTTTATGCACTTAGAGATGTAACTGGAACAGTTGAAAGCATACCACTTATAGCATCTAGTATTATGAGTAAAAAACTTGCTGCCGGAGCAGATAAGATTTTACTTGAAGTTACTTGTGGAAGTGGTGCCTTTATGGAAAATGAAATTAGAGCAAGAAAATTGGCACAAACTATGGTCAGCATAGGTAAAATGGCAGGTAAAGAGACGATTGCAGTAATAACTAATATGAATCAACCTTTAGGAAGATTTTGTGGTAATGCACTGGAAACAAAAGAAGCAATTGATATTCTTTCGGGAAAAGGAGAGAAAGATGTTGTAAATGTATGTGGCTTACTTGGTGCATATATGCTTAAATTAGCAGGCAAAGGCGAAAATATAGTTACGAATATAAAGTTAATTCAAAATCAAATTGATAATAGAGAAGGATTAGCCAAATTTAAGGAACTTATTAGTAGGCAATGGGGAGAATCAAGAGTTGTTGATGACCCAGATATATTAGTAAAAGCAAAATATAAAATTCCTGTAAATAGTGTAGTAGATGGATTTGTATCAGAAATAGAAGCAAAAAATATAGGTCAAGCAGTTGTTAATCTTGGTGGAGGTAGGTTGAAAAAAGATGATACAGTTGACTATGATGTAGGAATTGAAGTAGTAAAAAAGATTGGCGATGAAGTTAAATCTGGAGAGCCTATAATGTATATTTATTCGAATGATGAGACTAAAGGACTTATGCAGGTTGAGTATTTGAGAAACTCTTATAAATTTTCAAAAACCCAAGTAGAAAACTATAAAGAAATATTGGATATTATTGATTAGTAGTTGAGCTAGTTTACAAAATGTGGTATAATAATATTTGGGAAACTAAGAGTGACGATTAAAGGAGGTTTTATAATGAAAAAGCTTCGGATGACGATGGTGCTTGCAGTGGTGTGTGCGATTTTGATGATGGGATTGACGGCTTTCGCTGAAGTTGCCTGGACAACGGGCAACGTTAATGTTAGGTCGGATTCCGCTATCAATGCGGAAGTGATTGGAACCCTGCCTCCGGATACCGAAGTGTACGTGGAAGACTTCATGTACACCTGGGATGGACGTGCTTGGGCGCGGATTGATTTCTGCGGTCAGAAAGGGTACATCTCCGACAAATACCTGGCTTTCGAGTCAGAGTATGCTGACGAAGATGTACAAACCGTAGTCGTTCCCATGCAGGTAACTGGTGGTGACGTTAATGTAAGGCAGAAACCCGACATTGAGAGTGACGTGATGTTCGTGCTGGAGAACGGTACGAACATTGATGTGCTGGGTTTCTATCCGACGACCGATGGACGCATTTGGGCAGAAATTGACTGCAACTATGCTCATGGATATGTGTCCATGAAGTATCTCCAGAACCTGGACTTCAACTATGCTCTGCCTGAAATTGGAGTCCATATGCGGGTGATTGGAGGCCGTTTGAACTTGCGCGAGGAGCCTCTTATAACCTCGCGTGACATTGGCACTATCGTAAATGGCACGGAGCTTACCATTAGTGGCTACTACTTTAGCTCTGATGGAAGGCTCTGGGGCTACGTCGAAAGTGGCTGGGATACGCATGGGTTCGTCTCGTGCCTGTATCTTGAGAAAGTAGACTAGTTTCTTGGGGGCGGTGAGAAAACCGCCCCCTCTTTTTTGTATAGTTAGAAAATTATTTTTTTGAGGTAGAGCTTATCAAAATACAGTTGACATAACAAAACAACTATGATACAATAATTTGGCAATAAAAAATTGGGAGGGTTAGTTTCATGATTAAGAAGCTGGCAACTGTGCTCATGACTGTCGTGCTCATGGTCGTTCTTTCGGTTTCCTGCTTGGCAGAAGGGTTTTTCACAGATGACCTTTCATGGAACGGAGAAGGCATGGTCATTGAAGAGGCTATCTGGAATGGAGAAGTAGATTGGACTGGCGAATCTGGTGGTTGGGATGAAGGCTTTGACTGGATGGATGAGTTTGAGCCTGAGTTTGAAGATGATGCTTCTGTGTGGGATTTTGATGATCCATCAGATTGGGTTCTTGCAACGATTACAGTAACCATAGAAAACGATGCAAAGGTTAGAATGTTTGCATTGTCCGATTCGGAAATCGTTAGCGAAATTCCAGCAGGAAAACAGATTAAAGTAATGGGACTTTATCCGTCTGATGATGGCGAACTTTGGGCAGAAATCATGTATCAAAAAGATGGAGCTTTTGAGATTGGATATATTTCTATTAGAGATATAAAGAATTCAAACAAACTACCTAAATTGACTGGACGAGTTGTTGTTACTGCTGATGAGGTTGCAATATTTGACGAAGCAAGTAAAGATTCAGCACAAATTGGTGTTGCACATAAGGGCGACACATTTGATGTATGGTGTTATATGTTTGATACAAACAGCAAACCGTGGGCCTCGTGTTTCATTGCTGCTAAGAGCGAATATGTGGGATGTATCCCATGGACTGCACTTGCTGCAGGATAAAAAAAGAGTGGCTTTTGCCACTCTTTTTTAGTATATTTTATATAAAGAAGAGACAGATTTTATTTAGTAAGAAATGTTTGGAATAATATTGACAATTAGTTTAAATGATGGTATTATATTTTGTGTTATCGGCATGGATCAGTAGCTCAGCTGGATAGAGCAACGCCCTTCTAAGGCGTGGGTCGGGGGTTCGAATCCCTCCTGGTTCACCAATACAAAAATAAAGAAACTCTAGCAATATCAATAAGTTGCTAGAGTTTTATTTTTGTTTATAAGGAGATAACGTGCCTTCCACCAAGTTGATACGTTATCTTTTTATAATAAAAAGTTGTTAAATTAAAAAGTTCATGATTAAATCTATTATTACATCTTTTTCTTGTGGTTTAGATTCTGCAATTAGAAGTGTTAATGCTACTAATGTATTGCTATCAATTACTTGTTTGTTATTTTTATATAGAATATTATAAAAGTTTAAAAAGAAAATAAATAAAGTAGCTGCAATACGTTTATTTCCATCTGCAAATACATGATTTTTTACAATTAAATATAAAAAGTTTGCTCCTTTTTCTTCTACACTTTTATATAGATATTCACCGATTAAAAGATTGATAAATGTCATTTATGATTGATTGTAATCCAAAATCTCTTTCAATAGCAAATAGTGTACTTTCTTGACTAAATCGAAGTTTTTTAATTATATCAATACATTCTTCATAAGTTATCATTTTATCATTTAAATTGCCATTTAATTTATTTAATGTGCCATGGTCATAGGCATCTAATAAGTTTAAAGCCTTTGAATATGTACCTATTACTTTTAATATTTCTTTTGCATCTTCGCTTTGCAGACGATCATCTATTCTGTTTGCAATATCAATTAGTTTAATTGTTTTTTCAAGATAAGCTAAACGTTTTTGGTTAGCAGCATAACCTTTTAACATATAATCTTTTAAAATAGAAGTAGCCCATTTTCTAAAAATAACACCATTTTGTGATTTAACACGATAGCCAACAGAAATGATTACATCAAGAGTATAAAGTGCAACTAATTTGTCAGAATTTGGAATTTGCATTTTTTGCATATTGCTTTTTTCATCTAATTCATTTTCTTTAAATATATTTTTTATATGTCTTGATATAACTGATTGGTCTCTATCGAATAATTCAGACATCTGTTCTTGAGTAAGCCAAACGGTTTCATCTTTCATATTAACTTCTAGTTTTACATTTTGATTTTCAAAAATTATAATTTCATTTTTATTTTCTTCCATTATTTTCTCCTTGTTATTCAAATATTTGACCCACTTTATTTTTCTTAATATATAATATTTGCATGATGATATCAAGCTTATTAAAAAATAATAAATTTTTGTAAAAAACTGCTAAAAAGAGGAGCAACTCTTGAAAATCTATTTAATATTGTTTTATTCTTCTGCAACTAGTATGGCTATAATTTTTCTAATTTTATTTTTTTGAGATTCTGTTAAAGAATCATATGTTTTACTAGACAAACCAATATCTAATTTATCAAAATCCATTTCTGGATTTCTTGCATCTGTTTTTCCAAGCAAATAATCAGTTGAAACTTTATAAAGTAAAGCTAAGTCAACTATTAAATCAACTGACTTAGGTTCAAATGCTCCAGTTTCATAGCGAGATAAAGCAGCTATTGAAATATTTAATTTCTTTGCAACATATTCTTGTGTATATCCTAATTCTTTTCTAAGTTTTTTCATCCTTTGACTTAAAATACTTTTACTATCCATGGTATGACCCTCCTTAAACCTATTATAACTTTCATATGATGAAAGAAACATACTTTTTTCATATTATGTGCTTATATTTTAAAAATATATTGACACGTTTCATTTTATGAAATAAAATAATTTACAATTGGAGGTGATTTTTATGTATAAAAATTTAGAACTGGTGCGAAAAATTGCTGGGTTAACGATAAATGATATGTCTATTTTAATTTCTAAGACTCCTGCAACTTATTATAAAAAAGAAATTGGAAAAGTTGCAACAACTGTAAAAGAAGCTATAATTATTTCTAGAAAATTGAATAATACGGTAGAATATTTATTTTCGGAATTTGAATAAATTATATAAAGACTTTTATGAATGAAGCTAAAAAGGCTAGAAAAATCTAACACTTAGCAGTATTTCATAAAAGTCTTTTTTATATAAATATTATCTTTATGTCCCTAAAAATCAAATTTTAAAGTTTATATTATGATGTTGTCGCATCTAAAAATTGATTGGAGTGGTAGAAATGAAGATAATAGTTTACCTAAAGAAATTCTTTGTTAGGTATATAAATACGGCATTAAATGATAATGCTTACAGAAATTTTTTGAGAAATACATATAGAAAAAGACAAGAGTTAAAGTTCGATTTAGCTGAATTAGAAAATTTATATAGAAGAAAAGAAAGAGAGAAAAAGAAAGAACTTAGAAAAAATATTTCAGAGTTACAAGAAAAAATGGATAAAATGCAAGCGGAATATGATGAAAGAAATAAAAGAGATTACGAGAGATTATATGAAGAATTTACTGATAGAAGACAGTATTTTGATAATATGTCTGAGGCTTTTCTTATTAAACTTGAAGAATTAGATATGAAAAGAATTGCTTTAGAAAAGGAAATTGTTGTATTAGAAGAAAGGGTATCAAGCAGGAAATCTGAACTTGAAGAAATTGAACAAAGAATTCAAATTGCTACCAAACAAGAGAAAAAACATCACTTTTTTAGTTGGGGTAAAAATAAGAAAAATAGTGATGATAAGAAAACATCTAAAAATAATAAAGCTGTAAATAAGAAAAATGAAAAATCTAAAAAATCAAAGAAAGGTCAAAGAAGCAAAGTAGTTAAGCATAAATAAAGTGCGTATTGCAAATTCATTACTTGAAAATGGATATGCATAATGCTAAACTAATTGTTATAATTTATTTAACTTTAAGTAAATAATTTGGAAACGTGTTAATCACAATTAAAATGTAGTATGAGATGGAGGAATAGTTGTGTTTAAGTCCAAAGACAAAAAAGATTTATCTAAACTTGAAAAATTATATTGGAGTTATAAAAATATTATGTACAACGAGGCTTATAATATTTTACATGATACTCAGGAGGCAGAAGATGCAGTGCAACAGGCTTTTACTAGAATAACAGGATTTGTAGACAAAATTGTAGATGAAGAGCCTGCAATGACATGTAAGTTTTTAAAAATAGTTGTAAGAAATGTTGCGAAAGATATTTATAAAAAGAGATTATATTTAAATAATCAAGAAGATATTTTTGAAATATTTGAAACAGATGATACACCTAATGTATCAAACAAAGAAGTCACAGATATTGTTATAGATAAGGAATCATCAAATAAAATTGCAAATGAAATAAATAATTTACCTGAAATTTATAGAGACATTATATTACTTGAAAGAATTTATGGATATTCTAGAGAGCAGACGATGGCTTTATTAAATGTAAATTATGAAACTTTAAAAAAGAGAATGACAAGAGCAAAAAATAAATTACTTGGAGCATTGGGAAAGGAAGTGCAAGATGATGGAAAAAAAGATGTTCGAAAAAATAATAGATGATTTGATAGATGAGGCAAAACCTCAGATAATAAAGGACATTGTAAATGAGAAGGTTGAAGAAGCTCCAGAAGTTGAATTTTCAGAAGAACATAATAAAAAAATGGAAGAGATTTTTTCAAAAGCAAGACGAGCAGAAAATAAACCTAATAGATATAGAATTATGAAAAGAGTTGCGGTGGTTGCTGTTGCAGTAATTTTAGTTTCTGGTGTTGCGTTTACAACATGTCGGAGCATTTAGAGATAGTATTATAAATTGTTTTTTAAGTATAAAAGATGAATATAGTAAAATAATTTACAATAAAATTGATGAAGATAAAACATGTTTAGTTGATAATATATATTTTGGCTATATACCACAAGAGTTTAGGTTTGCAAATTCAATAAAATTGAAAGATAAAGAACTGATATTTTTTTATTCAATTGAGGAACCAGAATGTTATATAAGTTTTGAAATTAATACAAAAGGATGGGAACATTCGATGAATTCAGAAAGTGGAGAATTTACAGAGTATATAGAAGGTGATAAAGATATGATTTATTCAGAAAATGATTCTGTTAAACTTTTATATTGGCAAGAAAATAATTTTTTTCAAATTTTATCAACAAATGGAAATAAAGAAGATATGTTAGAAATGGCAAAAAAAATAGAAATTAAAGAAGAATAAGTCCCACAATGTGATGATTAAAAGTTATCATATTGTAACCAAGTAGTTACAGCGGAGAAACAAATGAAGAAAAATACATTACTTAGAATTATAACAGTTGTAGTTTTAAATGTAGTAGTTATATCTTTTGGTGTAACTTCATTTGCTGCAGCCCCAAATCCTGGTATTGGTGTAGCCAGACCTAATTGGTCATATTTAAATACATGTGGTCTTTTATTTCAAAAAACAGATATTGAATATATGATATCTATTGGTGGCACTACAACAACACCAAGAGGCATAGATGCTTATGTATATATTAGTCTTCAACAATTAAATAGTGGTAAATGGAAAGAAATTATGCATTATGAAGATCAAGGAGAGGCTATTTGCCGGATACTCGACAGATCAAGTGGTGCCTGCTGGCTACACATATAAGCTCGTTGTAACTCACAAAGCAATAAAAAATGGAAAGGTTTTAGAAACTTTTACAGAAGAAAGCAGTAACTATATTACATATTTAAAAGATTAACTTAAAACTTAACATATTACTGGATATTTCTCTTTTTTCTTGGTTATCTACTTTTATGACAAGTAGTAAAGAGTTTATAATCCGATTTTACGGACTACTGCAAATCTTTTTTAAGATTGGCAGTTTTTTTGTTGGAATTTATTTGCTTTTTATGAGTATTAAGAATAAAATATAAGCATACTTATATTATTATGGAGGAAGTATGGTTATAAATATTAAAGATATTGACATAAATTATGAAATTTTTGGAGATGGAGAAAAACCTCTTTTAATATTACATGGTTGGATGGGTTCTATTCCTGCTATGGCTCCAATATGGCAATATTTTATGAAATATAAAAAAGTTATAGTTTTAGATTTTCCTGGACAGGGCGGAAAAAGTGGAATGCTTACTTCTGCTTGGGGAGTACCAGAATATTCAGAGATGGTTAAAGAGTTTATGGAAAAATTAAATATATCAAAACCTGATGTTATAGGACATTCATTTGGTGGAAGGGTTATAATTTATTTAGCATCAAAATATCAAGATTTATTTGATAAAATTATTTTAACAGATGCTGCTGGAATTAAAAAGAAAACTTCATTAAAAAAATGGATTAAAATAAGAAGTTATAAATTAGGCAAAGTTTTATTGAAAATATTTTCTTCAAAGCAACAATATGAGAAAAAATTAGATAAGTTAAGAAAAAAGTATGGCTCTAGTGACTATTCAATGATACAATCAGATGTGATGAGGGAAACTTTTAATAAAGTTATAAACTTAGATTTAACAGACAAACTAAAACTTATAAAAAGACCAACATTGCTTATTTGGGGAGAAAATGATACAGAAACGCCAGTTTATATGGCTAAAATAATGGAAAAAGAAATTGCAGATAGTGGTCTTGTTATTTTAGAAAATGCTGGTCATTTTTCTTACTTAGATTCTTCAGCAAAATATAATTTAATTGTAGAAAATTTTTTGGGAGGTAAATAAATGGCACTTGCTACAATGATTATGGGAACAATTGTAGATATAGCATCAATTTCTTTGATAATTGTATATATGTTTTGTTTACCTAAAGCAATACATATTTTTCAACAAGAAAGTTATCAATTTAGAGATTATTTTAGATGGATTACCAAGAATCCAAAACAAGCTTTTGGTGGTGGAGTTAAACAATTTTTATTATGCTTACTATATTTTGTATGTATGATTTTAATTGATGCTTTCATAATATTCAAACTTGATTTTTCGTATGAAATTCGTGTACTAATTTATACTATACAACTTTTATTACTTTATGCTATTTTTTATATATCAACTTTTAAACTTATATTTAAATGGAAAAAAGAAAGAAAAGAAGCAAAGAAAAAATTGGTTTATACAGCAAGAGTTAAAAGATTGATTTTTTGGTGCTTTTTAAGTACATTTTTAGTTAGTACTGCATTTGTAGGAACTCCGATTAATGTGTTAGAACTTGTGTGTTTAAGCATTGCACAAAAAGTATTGGTATACAGTGGACTAATATGCACAATGCCTGCAATAGTGATGCTTGGAGCATTTCTTGCATATCCAACAGAAATGTTTATAAGTGATCATTATATAAATAGTGCAAGATTTAAAATTCTTAGACCTAAATATAAAAATTTAATTAGAATTGGTATTACTGGTAGTTATGGAAAAACGAGTACAAAAGTTATTTTAAAAACAATTTTGAGTGAGAAATATAATGTATTAGCTACTCCTGAAAGTTATAATACAACTATGGGAAATGTAAAAATTATTAGAGAAAAATTAGAACCAGAACATCAAGTATTTATTTCTGAAATGGGTGCAAGATATAAAAATGATATAAGAAAAATTTGTGATTTTGTTTATCCTCAAATTGGTATTATTACATCTATTGGACCTCAACATTTAGAAAGTTTTAAAACTATAGAAAATGTTGCAAAAACAAAATCTGAATTATTAAATGCTTTACCAAGCAATGGTGTAATTGCTTTACCAAATGATGATAGTTTTTGTTCTAAACTTTATGCAAATGAAAAGACTAGAAAGAAAATATCGTTTAGTGTAGATAATAAAAATTCTGATGTTTATGCTAAAAAAATAAAAATGTCAGAAAAGGGCTGTGAATTTATAGCAGTAACACCAATTGGAGAAATAAAGTGTATCAGTAAATTATTAGGAAAGCATAATATTCAAAATATTTTAGGAGCAATTGCAATTGCAATTCAACTAGACCTTTCAAAAGAACAAATTTCAAGAGGAGTTTTAAAATTGCAACCAGTTGAACATAGACTACAAATTTTACCAAACTCAAATGGAACAATTGTAATTGATGATGCTTTCAATTCTAATCCAGTAGGAAGCAAGGCTGCAATAGATGTTTTGAAAAACTTTGAAGGTAGAAAAATCGTTATTACTCCAGGTATGGTTGAATTAGGAGAAAAAGAAAACGAGTTTAATAAAGAATTTGGTAATTATATGGCGGATTGTGTTGATATTGCTATTTTAGTTGGAATAAAAAGAAGCAAGCCGATTGAAGAGGGACTTATAGAAAAAGGATTTGACAAGATGAATATTTATGTAGTAGAAAATTTAAATAGTGCTACACAAAAGTTAGCAGAACTTTCTAAAGTGGGTGATGTTATTTTATTTGAAAATGATTTACCAGATAATTATAATGAAGAATAAGGAGAGGTGTTTTTAATGAAAAGAGTTGGAATTATTTTTGGTGGTGTTACATGTGAACATGATGTTTCAGTTGTAACAGGAGTGCAATTAGCAGAGAATATTGATAAAAACAAATATGAAGTTTTTCCAATTTATATTCATACAGATGGTGAATGGTATGTTGGAAAAGAACTTTTAGATATTGGAATATATAAAATGTTTGATGAGAAAAAAGCATCTTTAAAAAAAGGTGTAATTTTGCCTAATAAGCCAGAAGTTATGATTGAAGGCTCAGGACTTTTAGGAAGAACGACATATGTTACATTAGATGTTGCAATTCCTTGTATGCATGGTATGAACGGAGAGGATGGAACACTTCAAGGACTTCTTGAACTTTCTGGAATTCCATATACTTCTTCTGGTGTACTTGGAGCAAGTATTGGTATGGATAAAATTATTATGAAAAATATTTTTGAGGCAAATGGTCTTCCAGTATTACCTTATGTTTATTTTCTAAGAGATGAATGGAAAGAAAATCAAGATAATATTATTTCAAAAATAGAAAATAAACTTGAATATCCTTTGTTTGTTAAACCTTCTAATTTGGGTTCTAGTATTGGAATTAGCAAGGCTAAAGATAGAGATGAACTAATGACTGCTATTGAGATTGCTGCAAGTTATGATGAGAGAATTATTGTTGAAAAAGCAGTTGAAGATATTATTGAAGTCAATTGTTCTGGACTTGGTAGAGCAAATGATATTAGAGTTTCCGTTTGTGAAAGACCTATTAGTTGGCATGAATTTTTAACTTTTGAAGAAAAGTATCTTGGAGATGCAAAAGGCGGAAAAATTGGTGGAAAAACAAGTGGCGGAGTGAAAGGCTCTAAAGGAATGGAAAGCATGGGAAGAAAAGTTCCTGCTGATATTCCAGATGAACAAACAGCTCTTATAAAAGATTATACAAAAAAAGCATTTAAAATTTTGAATGCAAAAGGTGTTGTTAGAATTGATTTTATAATTGATAATGCCGAAGGAAAAGTTTATATAAATGAAATCAATACAATTCCTGGCTCAATGGCATTTTACTTGTGGAACTTTAAAGGCGAACTTTCATATATGGAACTTATTGATAAGATTATTGAAATTGCGGAAAAAGAACATGAAGAAAAATTAAAAAATAATTATACATATAATTCTAATGTAATAAATGCTAATGCAGAAGCTTTAGGTGGAGCAAAGATTGGAAAATTGGGCGGTAACTAGAATGAAGTTAAATATTAAAAGTAAACAAATTTATGAAACACATATTGATGAAATAACAGAGGAATATGAAGCTAAAATAAATTTTTTTGAAAATGGTTTTGAAATCTGTTATGATATATGTAAGATTAAATTAGAAAATGATTGCTTGTATATTGAAAAGCCAGAAATGAAACTAAAAATTATAAAAGAAACAGAGACAAAAAATTTATTCAAAACACCTTATGGAAATATTGAGATTTTAGTTAAAGGTATAGACTACACTTGGAATGACAACCCTTTTCAATTAGATTTAAAATATATACTTAAACTAGGAAATACAGCAGAATATATAAATGAATTACAAATGTCTATTTTAGACAAAAAATAAAACCTTGTAAGGGGGATTATACTTATGAAAAAATTTTGTATTATACTTTTCGCTTTATTGATGTTATCATCTGTGGCTAATGCGGCAACATTTGAAGATACTGAGAATCTAGATTGTGAATATGCTATTGAAAGGTTGCATTATCTTGGAATTGTAAATGGAACTGGAGAAAATAAATTTAGCCCAGAAAAAACTGTTACAAGAGCAGAACTTTCAAAAATGGTTGCTGATATTTCAAATATTACAACTGGTGTAAATGACAATAAATTTTCTGATATTGATAATCATTGGGCAAAGGGATACATTTTAAAAGTTGCAAATAACGGAAAAATAAATGGATATCCGGATGGAACATTTAAGCCTGATAATGATGTATCTTATTCAGAAGCAATAGCAATTATTTTAAGATGTATGGGATATAGTGACTTAGAAAGTAATACATCAGATAAATGGTATGATGGCTATATTGCTAAAATGAAAGAAATAAATCTTGATGATGGATTAGGCGATTTTTCTTCAGAAGAACCAGCTAATAGAGGAGATATTGCAATTTTAGTATGGAACATGATAGCTTCAACTAAAAGAGTTAATAATACAAAAACAATTTTAGAAGAACAATTTGGTAAATATACTTTCTGGAAAGATGTTAAAGTTACGGATATTTCAACTTATAATAGAGACATTGTTTATGATACCTCTAAAGGAAAGCTTATTATAAAAGAAGATATAGATTTTTCTGATTTAGGCGGAAATATTTCTGGATTTTATGATAGTGAAAGTCAAAGTATAATTGGAAAGAAAGCTGATGAAGGTCAAAATGTAGTAAAGCTTTCAGGAAGCTTAGTTGATTTGAAAAATTATTCACCTTTTAGTTCTAATAATGTATATGGATATGGAGATAAGAACTATGCAGAATATGTTGAAATATTCTTAAAAAAAGGAACAAATAATATTGTTAGAGTTGTTTATTATGATACTAGAGAATCACATTTTGCTGAAAATATTAAAATAACAGCTTCAAAAGTTAGTATTGAAAGTAGAGATGTGTATGATGAAAGTATTGTGCTATTAGACAATGGAGAGATGATTACATATAAAAATTTAAGAACGGAAAGTGTTAAAGATATAAACAAAAATGCTTTACTTGTCGCTAATGGAAAAGTTGTAGAATGGACGAGTGTACCTGAAAATAGTGTTATAAGAGAAATAAAAAAAGATTTAATATATACATTCTTTAGCAAATATATTGATGGAAATATAGAAAAGAGTGAAGTTAATTTAAAGACTTTAACAATTGATGGTAAAGAATATACTGTTGCTTCTGATGCAATTTGTCAAAATTCAAAAACTAAAGATACTATGAAATTAAAAGAAGGTTTAACTCGTAATGACATTACAAAAATAGCAAAAGAAGATAGTAAAGTTAGAATTTATTTAAATGAATTTAATGAAATTGTTAAATTAGAATTTGAATATGATATTTGGGAAGTTAATAAACAAGCCGAAAGAAAAGATGAGTACAAAGAAATAGAAAAAGAAATCAATAGGATAGGCTTTGTTACAGATATGGATTATACTTCTGATGATGAAGAAAATGATGAAATGAATATACAAGTATTATCATTACCTTCTGTAAAGAAAAAGTCTTATATTGTTGACAATGATAATTTCGAAATAGGTGATTTTATTTATAATAAATCAGGCGATGGATTAGTAGAAATTACATCTAATACTAAATTTGAGTTGTTTAACTTTGATTATGCATCAAATGATACAAAAGATTATACATTTGATTCTTCATCACAAATAATTGAAGTAGTATTACAAATTAGTGATAAAAACAAAGAAAAGTATTCTAAGGTTTCAATGAGACAAATAAAATATGATGATTTAGCTGATTACTCAAAATATAAAAATGTTTTTATAATTTCAAATGAAAAAGATGAAGTTATAAGATTATATGCAGTTAAAGAAATTGGATTAAGTTATGATATGGGTATTGTGAAGAAAACAGAAGAAATAATAAGCGGAGATGTTCTTGACAGAGTAGAAGTATCTATTGCTGATAATAATAAAAAAGTTAAAAAATATGATACTTACCCTGTAATGGGATATGGTGTAGGAGATATAGTAACATATGAAGTAAAAGATGATATGCTTACGATTTCAGAAGTATATAAGCATGAGCTTATTGGAGATAGTAAAGACTTAGTTGTAAACGATTCAAATAAAGGAATACTTAGTTTCAAAGATTCTGATGTTACAATAGATACTAATTCAAGTTCTTTTGAAATTGATGGCGAAGAATATGATTTTGAAGATTTGATAGTAATTCTGGCAAGTGTTTCTAAAGATAAAGACTCTGATGAATGGATTTTCAGTAGTTGGAAAACTGCGGATATTAACAAATTGAAAATAAAAAGTGGATGTAGAATTGCTTTAAATGAAATTACTGGTACTTTTATAATTTATGAAGGTTATGTTGCTGATTAAAATAATGGGGCTGTGAAAAACAGCCCCTTTTTTGTTATTGATTGCTACTATATTTCTTTCAAAATTTCTTTACAAATATATTCAATATGATATAATTAGAATAGGGTTGGACTAGTATTATTTTGCTATAAGAGTAAGTTTTGTAAGGAATGAAGTAAGTTGAAGTATAAGAATTATTATAAAATTTTAGAATTAAAAAATGATCGTGTCTCGGATGATGAAATTAAAAGTGCATACAGAAGATTAGCCAAAAAATATCATCCTGATATTAACCCAGGCGATGTAGTCGCAAGTGAAAAGTTCAAAGATGTTAATGAGGCATATCAAATTCTAGGAAATGAAACTTCTAAAAAGAAGTATGATAGAATTCATAGCTTTTACAGAGTTAAAAACTCTATTGATGATACAAAAGAAAAGCTTAATGCGGATGGCTTTTCTGAAATGTTTGAAATGATGTTTGGCAAAAAAGAAAAAGTAAAAAGTAATGCTGTTAATGGTGCTGATTTGGAATCACAAATTAGTATCACAATGGAAGAAGCTTTTTTTGGAGCGGAAAAGAAAATTGCTTTTAAAACTTTGGATGAAAGTATGAAAAGTATTTCTTTTAAAATACCAAAAGGAGTGAAGAACGGAACAAAAATTAGAATTGCTAATCAAGGAAAACCAGGTAAAAATGGTGGGGCAAATGGAAATTTATATATTAAAATAAATATAATGAAAAATAATATTTATGATTTAAACGGATTTAATATTGTTTCTGATTTACATTTAACACCGTGGGAAGCTGCTTTGGGAGCAAAAATTAGTTTTAAGAATATTGATTCTTTAATTTTAGTGCAAGTTCCAAAAGGTATACAATCTGGAGAAAAACTTAGAATAGCTGGTGGTGGCTTTTGGAAAAATGATGATAGCAGAGGAGATTTAATATTAAATGTTAAAATAATGGTTCCTAAAGAGTTAAGTGATAAAGAAATAAAATTATTTAATGAACTTTCTGAGGTTTCAAAATTTGAGCCTAGAAAAAATATAACAAAAGAAAAGGAGTAATTTTTTATGGGATTACAAGAGACTAGAAATTTTATGATATTAGATTCAAATGAGACTAGTACACTAGCTTTTATGGTTAATGAACCTGATGAAGAAAATAAATATAGAACTTTGCAAAAATTGGATTGTTCTATGCAAATGATAGATACAGGAATAAAAAGAACTTTTTTTATAAATGATGTTTCTAGTCGTTTAAAAGATATAGACATAGTGTTGGTTACGTTGGGAGATGGAAAAGCACGTCTTAATATGGCTATATTAAGAGAAAACAAATTATATGTTTCTAAAAATACAGCAAAGATTAAATATACAACTTTGTATAGCGAAGAGGAAACAGATTATAAAGATATAAAATATACTCCTAATTTTAAAAGACCAATTTCAATTATAGACCCTGAAATTGCAGATGAAGTTAAACCAACATTATATTATGATGATGAAACTAACATGGTTAGAGCAAAGGTAAAACTTTCACCTAAAAAATCATATATAGCACTACAAGTTATTGAAGATTAGAAAGAGAGGAAATCTTATGGAAGAATATATTGTTATTTTTGTAAATTATGATGGAAAAGAATTATATAAAACAACAGTAAAATCTGGTGAGGATGTTACTTATAAAGGACCTACTCCAAGTAAACCAGAAGAAGTTTTTGTTGGTTGGAATAAGCCTTTAACAAACATCACTGACAATTTAATTATTACAGCTGTTTTTGAAAAAGCAAAAGATAGCAGTTTAAAACTTGCTGCTATTGCTTTTGAAAAAAAGGATAAAGATATTGATGTAATTGATAGTGCTGTTATATCAAATGAAGATTTGCATAAACATAAAGAGACTGATATAGAAAGATAAACAAAGGAGGAAAAGCTGTGAGAGCTTGGTGGGAAAAAAATAAAAGTGTTATTATTGCACTTTTAATATTAGCAATTATAATTAGTTTGTATTTGGCTTCTACATATACTAGAACTACATATGAAATAAATTATGGTGCATCAAGCGGAGATAGTTTTTTAAGTGGATTTATAAAATATTCTAGTGACGTTCCAGGGAATATAGGAGCTTCATTTTCTAAAGATAACATAGGAAATTTTTTTGGCGCATTTAGAAATGTTATTTGTGTTTGCCTTGTTGGAATTGTATTGTTATTACTATTTAAAGGTAGCAAAGGAGAATATGAAGATATAGAATATGGTTCTGCAGATTGGTGTGGGGACGGAGAAGCTTATAAAGTTCTTAGTCCAAAATCAGGAATGATTTTAGCAGCTAAAAAATATTTACCTGTTTTACCAACTCCACCAGCAGGAAAAAATGGAAATATTCTTGTAATAGGTGGTTCTGGTTCTGGTAAATCTGCATCATTTGCAATTCCAAATGCGATGCAACTTTTAGGATCATATGTATTTACAGACCCTAAAGGGGAACTTTATGATAGAACAGCAGGTATGTTTAAAGAAAAAGGTTACAATGTTCATGTTATAAATTTGGCAGAGCCAAAATGTAGTGATGGATATAATCCTCTAGCACATATAAGAGGAACTTTAGATATTGATACAATAGTAAAGATTATTTCTAAAAAAGAAGGAGGAGAAACCAAATCTAATGATCCATTCTGGGATCAGACTTCAGAAGCTCTTTTGAAAGCAGTTATTTATTATATAATGTTAAATAGACCAAGAGAAGAATGGTCTTTAGCAAGTTGTTTAGCATTAGTTAGACTTGGTGGTGAAAATGAAGGCGAAGATTTAAGAAATATTTTTATGAGTTTGCCTTTTGAAAATCCTGCAAGAAAAGCTTTTGAAACAATTAGGCTTGGTAGTGAAAAAACTTTTTCAAATATTCTAGTTTCTTTGGCAGCTAAACTTGAGGCTTTTGATTCAAAAGAAATTGTTGCTTTAACTAGTACAAATACAATTGAATTTGAAGATTTAGTTAATGAAAAATCAGTATTGTATTTTATTACACCGGCAACAAATGATACATATAATTTCTTAATGAATATATTTTTCTCACAAATGTTTGATAGACTTTATGAATATGCAGATACCAAAGGTGGAAAATTACCAACTCCATTATTTTTAATATTGGATGAGTTCGCAAATATTGGTAGAATTCCTAGATTTGAACAAATACTTAGTACATGTAGATCGTATAAAATTCATATAAGCATTATTTTACAAAGTATTGACCAGTTGATTGCTATATATGATGAAAAAGTTACTGAAAATATAATGTCTAACTGTAGTACACATTTATTCTTAGGAACTAATGCACAAAAAACATTGGAAACTTTTTCAAAACAATTAGGAGAAAAAACAATAAAAAGAGATAGCATTTCAAGAAGTACAGATAGGGATTCGAACTTTAGTGGTAGAAATTATTCAGATCAAGCAATGGGCAGAGCTTTAATGACACCAGATGAACTTAGAAAAATGAGTGGTGAAAATTGTATAATTTTAGTACAAGCAATGAAACCTATTAAAGCTCAAAAATATTGGTACTATAGAGCACCAGGAGGTCCACATCCACTTGCAAAATTTGCTAAATCAGTCGAATTAAACCATAGAGATATTTTAGAACCAAAGAGAGGAGAATTTGTAGTTACAAACCCTTATGAGCTTACAAATTATGATGATGTATTTGCAAGTTTTGCAGATAGTAGAGATAATGATGTAGATGTATATACTGAGGAAGAAGAAAAAAATAATACTCAGAATAAGATTATAAATGACAATGATAATAGTAGTAATAACGCGAATGAAGATACTGAATATGATTTATATGCAGAGTTAGATAAAAAATTTATGGAACTATATGGAAATCGAAAAAATAATAATTAGTGTTTAATAATAGTCATTTTGAACGAAATAAAAATTTGTTTGAAATGACTATTATACTTAAAAAGAAACTAGGAGGATATAATGAAGTTTGTACACATAGCCGATGTGCATTTTGATATGCCAATGCTTTCATTTAAAGGAAATAGAGAACTAATAAAGAAAAGAAGAATAGAACAAAAGCAAGCATTTAGAGATGTTATTCAATTTGTAAAAAAAGAAAAAGTTGAGTTTTTGTTTATTTCGGGAGATTTATTTGAGCAAAAGTATGTTGAAAAAAGTACAATTGAATATATTATTTCTAATTTTGGATTGATTAGTGATACTAATATTTTTATTGCACCAGGAAATCATGATCCACTTATAAAAAATTCTCCATATAGCACATTTGATTGGCCAAGTAATGTAACTATTTTTAATAGTGAATATGGAATGATTAGTTTTGATGATGTAGATATTTATGGTATTGGATTTAATGATTATGAATTTTCTTCAAATGAAATAGCAAATATAAAAATTGAAAATGAAGATAAAATAAATATTCTTGTAACACATGGCACTTTAAATGGTGCAGATGGAAAGTATCATGACATTAAAGAAAAAGATTTAAATAAATTTGACTACGTAGCACTTGGACATATACATGAAAAAAATGTTGACGATTCTAGAATAATTTATCCTGGAAGTTTAATATCTTGTGGATTTGATGAAGAAGGAAAACATGGTTTCGTAAAAGGAGAGATAACGAAGGAAAAATGTGATTTAGAATTTGTTCCTCTTGACTATAAAGAATTTGAAAAAATAAAATTAGATATTTCTAATTATTCAAACATACATGAGGTAATGGAAAGTTTAAAGATTGAAGATAATAAATTTTATAAAATTGAAATTTGTGGAACTAGAAATTTTAATATAGATGAATTGATAGAGTGTATAACTGAAGAAAATAAAAATATTTGTGAAATAAAAGATTGTACAACATTGCCATATGATTTTGAAAATATAAAGCAAATGAAAAATCTAAAAGGATTATTTACAAAAAAGATTTTGGATGAAATGGAAAATATGTCTGAATTAGAAAAGCAAGAAACAATGAAAACGGTTGATTTAATATATCAAATGATGAAATAGAGGTGCTATATGATTATAAAAAAAATACAAATCAATGGCTTTGGTAATTTAGAAAATAAAACTATAGAATTTAATAATGGACTTAACTTATTATATGGAGAAAATGAGTCTGGTAAATCAACAATTATAAATTTTATTAAATGCATTTTTTATGGTATAAATAGAAATAAAGCAGGTAATGAATTTTCTGAATTTGAAAGATTTAAACCATGGAAAGATATTGATTTTAGCGGAAAAATAGATTATGAAATTGATGGAAAAACATATACTGCTTTTAGAGATTTTAATAGAAATAATTGTAAAGTTTATGACAGTAATGGAAACGATATAACAAACACCTTTAATAAAGATAAAACAAGAGGTGTAGAGCTTGGAATGACTCATTTGGGTATTGATGAAGAAACATTTGTTAATACCTTGCTTATAAATCAAAAAGAAATTTCTGTTGATATGCAATCGCAAAAAAATATAGTTCAAAAACTTTCTAATATACTTCAAAGTGGTCAAGAAAATATATCTTTTGAGAAGATTAAAACTAAACTTCAAAAAAAGGTTTTAGATGAGATAGGAACTGACAGATCTCAAAATAAGCCAATCAATTTAATTGATAGAGAAATATTAGAAAAGAAACAGCAAAGATTAAACCTTCTAAACAATAGAGATAAAAAAGATATTTTAGATGAAAGTTCTAAGGGAATAGAAGAACAATTAAAAAAGATAAATTCTGATATGGAAGAGATAAAGGAAATCTTAGAAATAAAAGAAAAATATAGCGATTTGTTGAATGAAAAAGAAAAAACATATGAATTAACTTTAAAAGTGAATGAAAAAGAAAAACAAGAAAAAATTTCTAAATCAAAAAAACAATTCAAAATATTTTTAAGTATAATTTCTTTATTTGCAATTTTGACTGCTGGAATATTGTGCTACTATAAAAATTATTATTGGATTATTTTAGAAATAGTATTTGCTATTTTGGCAATTATAATTTTAAAATGTAGTAATAAAATTGATTCAAAAGATAATCATGTTTTAGATTTTACAGTTATAAAAGAAGAAGTTAATAAAAAAGAACAAAAAGAATTAGATAAGCTAATTCAAAAAGGAATAAAAGAAACATTGATAGAACGAAAGATATCAGAATTAAAATCTTTAATAAGTGGATTAGAAAAAAAGAAGAATGATTTAATTTTGGATGGACATAAAATAAAAATAGAAGAGGGAAGTTTAAGAGAAAATATAGATAGATTATCAGAAGTTGAAGAACAATTAGCATCTCTTGAAGAAAAAAAGAATGTGCTAAGTACTAGAAGAAAAGTTATAAATATTGCTATTGATAAATTAAGTGAAGCATATGAAGAACTAAAACAAGATGTAATTCCCAAAATGGAAGAAAATATTAAACAATCAATAAAAGAAACAACAAATAATAGATATGAAAAAATTTATTATAACAATGAAGCTGGAATCTTAGCAGAAAATTCACTTGGGGAATTAGTCCCTGTTAGTAAATTAAGTATTGGTACAATTGATCAATTTTATTTAGGATTTAGATTTGGAATCTCTAAAAATTTGGGAGAATTGCCTATTATTTTAGATGAATGTTTTGCTTATTTTGATGATGTAAGACTGAAAAACATACTTTCTTGCCTAAAGGATACTAATAGGCAAATAATTATAGCTACTTGCTCAGATAGAGAAAAAATAATATTAGATGATTTAGCAATTAAGTATGATTATTTTAACATTAAATATTGATTTTTTAAAATGATTATAGTAAAATGCAATTAAAGAATAGTAAGTATAGGAGGATAATATGGAAAATAAAAAAGGTATAACGATTGTTGCTTTAATTATAACAATAATAGTTATTATTATACTTGCAGCGGTAACAATATATTATGGTTTAAATAGAAATACTGATGTTGCTATGGAAACTAAAACTGCATATGAAGTTCATGAAATTATCGATGCTGTAGTAAATAGGACATTAGTACATAAAATTAACCCTGATTTTTATGCATATGTTGGTAGATTAGACTACGAACCAATGGAAGTAGGAGTTGGAAGTACTAAGCAAACATATTCTGGTGCAGATGGTTGGTATTTATTAGACAACGAAAGTGATTTTGATCAATTAGGCCTAGACAATGTAAATGCAGCTTATCTTATAAACTATGAGCAAGGTAATGTTGTATCTATAAGCGGTGTATTGTATCAAGATAAAGTGTATTATTCCCTAAATGACTTAAAGAAAGATATGGGGGGAGGAAAAGACGTGCTATCAGATGTTGAATATGATGATGCTAAAAAAGTTAATAAACCAGTTTTAAGTGATGGTATGGTACCTGTTAAATTAAGTGGAAGTGAATGGGTTGTTACAAGTGCAGATGATACTGATTGGTATGATTATTCACAAGAGCAAATGGCTTGGGCAAATGTTATGCTTAAAGATGATTTAGCAGTTGAAGGATTTGATAATGCTGCAGTTAGAAAAGCATCACTTTCAGAATTAGTAGGTAAAAAAGTTACTACCGAGGGTAGTGCATATGTTTGGATACCTAGATATACAACTTCAAGTGTTGGAACTACTGGTGCAAAAATAATTTTTAGTAATTTAACTAATGATACGACAAGTGCTAATGGAGATACATATACCCTTCCAAGTTCATTCCAATATGGTACTGGAGATAATGTATTAGATTTGACTGGAATATGGGTTAGTAAATATGAAGCTAGTTTTAATCAATAATTAGATAATAAAATAAGTTAAAAAATGAGGTTGTAAAATAATACAACCTCATTTTTGAATTAAAAATCATTGAAAATTGTAGTATTTCGTGATATTATCCACTTAAAGAAAAGAAGGAATTTATATGATAAATAATTATTGGTGGCTTAGCATAAACCCTAAAATGATACGATTTAGAGATTTAGATGTAGGAGATAGATTTTATTATACAGCATTAAATGAAGATGGTACTCCAAGAACATTATATAAAAATTTTGCAGAAATAAAGAAAGATTCTTTAGTTATAGCTTATGAACTGGAACCAAGTAATGAAATTATAGGATTATGTAAGGTTGTTGAAGAAATAAATAATAACAAAGTTATGTTTGAAAAAGTAGAGGGAGTTACTGATACTGTAAGTAGATATAATATAGAACGTCACATAGAACTAGCAAATTTAGAAGTTTTTAGATATACTCAAGGAACTTTATTTAAATTATCTCAAAGAGAATATGAAGTAATATATAGCATGATAAGAGAATTAAATCCTCAAAAGCAATATAGATATTATGAAAGTTATGATAAAGAAAAGTTTTTAGAAGAAGTTTTCTTTAAAGAAGAAGATTATGATGAACTTCGCTCTCTAATATTAACTAGAAAAAATGTTATATTACAAGGTGTACCAGGTGTTGGTAAAACATATATTGCTAAAAGAATGGCATATTCTATTTTAGGACAAAAAGATGAAGAAAAAATGCTTTGTGTACAATTTCATGAAACGTACTCTAGTGATGAATTTATGGAAGGGTATAGACCTGATGATATAGGTATATATAAATATAAAAGAGGTTGCTTCAAGAGAATATGTAATAAGGCTAGAAATGACCCTGAAAATAAGTATTTTGTAATTATTGATGAAATAAATAGGGGAAATATTTCTAAAATTTTTGGAGAGGCATTTTCTTTAATAGAGTTAGATAAAAGAGGAAAAGAAAATTATATAGAACTAGCATGTTCAAGAGAGAGATTTTATGTTCCTGAAAATATTTATATAATAGGTACAATGAATAATTTTGATAGTGGCTTTGAAAAAGATTATGCATTTAGAAGAAGATTTTGTTTTTACACAATATTACCAATGTTTGAAAACGAAAAATTTAAACAATTTTATTTAAAAAATGATTCTATGACTAAAGTAATAAATGAAATAGTGGGTATAAACAAAAATCTAGAAGATAATGCAAAAATAGGGCATTCTTATTTTTGCAAACCAATGACCAATCAAGATATAAAGATGACAATAAAATATAATATAGAGCCATATTTAATGGAACATTATCAAAATGATATTAGTACAGGGAAAAATTTGATTAAAGGATTGGAAGATGTTATAAAAGAAATATAAGAAACAGCATTAAAATAGTTTTAACATAGCTATTTTAATGCTGTATTTTTTATCTTAACATATTTTCAGTTAGTATGCTCATAAGAACAACTAAAATCATTGAAATATCAAATGTATAATCAGTAAATATATATTTATATTTTGAGTTAAAAGATGATAAAGAAACTTTTTTAAGACAAATATTTTTGAACTTTTCTCCATATCTTTTCTTAGATAGCATAATTAGAGCTAAAGCAAGTCCTAGTACTAAACATACTAATAGTATAAGAACTATTATAATTCCATATGATTCTGGTAATATCAATTCAATGGCGGCAAGACCGTTGTTTATAAAGTGAATAAACATTGTAATTTTTATATCGTTTGTGTACAAGTAAATCATTCCAAAAACAATTCCTATTATGAAAGCAAATAAAAATTGTGATAAATTCATATGAAGCATTCCAAATAATAAGGCTGAAAAGATTAAAGCAAAGGTAGTTCCATATTGTTTTGTAAATGATATAACAGCTTTTCTAAAGAATAATTCTTCGAATATTGCAGGTGTTACACTAATGGCTAATATGAATATAATTTTACTTAGTAAACTTGAATTTGAACTTATATCAAATACATCAGTGGTAGAATAATCTAAACCTATGGCAGGATAAAGAAGATAGTTAAGTAAATATTGCAAACCAAATATTAGTAATAAAGCAATTAAAATTATACAGATTTTATTTTTCAAATTTACTTTTTTGCGTTTTTCTTTTTTATTTTCAACATAAGATAATATCCAAAATGCAGATACTCCTAATGAGATTACTTGTAAAATAATTTGCATTATTAAAGTTATATCTGTTTCAGATAAATTGCTAAATAAGGTTGGTAGTACTATTCCACACAATAATGTTAAAACTGTTTGTAAACCAAAATAAATTATTATTGCAATGCCTATAACAAAACCTACATTTTGCATTTTTCGTTTTGTTAAATATATTTTCTGTTGTTCTTCTAAAGTTTTTTCTTTCTTATTTTTGATTTTGACTTTAGTATAATCTAAAATTCCATTTTTAAATGTTTTAGCACTATAATGAAATAATATAGGTATTGATGCAATCAATATAGCTAAAGATATTATAATTTGCCATATTGTAGCCTGACCAATGACCATCATGGCTGGTACAAAATATGCTGATAATACTGGGATGCAAGACACAATATATACCCATAAATTCATTTTTGTATATGGTGTTATAATATAAACAGTTGCAACATATGCAAGTAATATTACAAATATGAGTAAAGATACAGTATTACCTGCTTCAGTAGTTGAATTAACTTTTGAAGAAACGGTTGCTTGAATAATGCAAAGTAATATTAAATTTAATACATTATAAATAATCAAAGCTAAAATATAATATACAATATCTTTACTTAATATGCTTGAAAATGTTACAGTTGAAAGGCTTAAATCAGTTGAAGCAATATTTATTAAATTAAAAATAATTGCAGCAATATAATAATATACAATTAAGAAAAGACCTTGAACAAGCAAAATAGCGATGTTACTAAATATTTTTGCAAATAAATATTCTTTTGATGATACGGTTGTTAAAATATATTCAGTTGATTTCGATTGCTTTTCGCTAGCAATTTCATTTGCCATTTTAGAAAATATAAAAACTGTAATTATATAAGTGAAAGCAGATGAAAATAATTTTATAAATTCTTTCGTGGTAGAATTTTCTGCATTGACAGAAAGCATAATTCTATTTATTTCTAAATCACTTTGAAATATATCTAATTCTTCATCAGTAACATTATATTTTTCTGCAAATAGTTTATTTCTAACATCTAAAAGAGTGTCTTTGATAGGATTATATTTTGTTGTTTCGATACCTTCTTTTGAAATAACTGATGTGGTGAACATTTTTTCTTCATCAGGTGTGACTTCTAAAATAACTAAATCATCAGGTATATTTTCTGCTGTATAAGTATTTTCTGTAGATTTAGTTAGCTTATAATTTTTATCATCAGAAAATTTTTCGACAAAACTATCATAAACTAGATTACTATTATCTATCAAAACTATATCAAATACTTTTAATTCATCTTTAGGTTTGAATAAATTAGATATAGAACTCCAATTTACCATTAGAACTATACTAATTAAAGTTAAAATATTAAAAATAATAAACCATTTGTTTTGTATATTTTTAATAAAAGAAAATTTTATTATTTCTTTAACCTTATCATTATTCATCAATTTCACCCACCTTATCTATAAAAATATCATTTAAAGAATTAGCAGGCTTTTCGTTTATTTTATAATTTGAAATTATATCTTTTAAATTGCCTTGCAACAAAGATTCGCCTTTATTTATCATTAAAATTTCATCACAAATATTTTCTACATGACTCATAATATGAGAAGAAAATATGATTGTCTTACCTTGCTCTTTTAATTTTAAGATTGCTTTCTCAAGCTCTTCGACACTTATAGGATCTAAACCAGAAAATGGTTCATCTAGTATAATAAAATCTGGATTATGCAATACTGATACAATAAATTGTACTTTTTGTCTATTCCCTTTAGAAAGCTTTTTTACTTTAACATTAAGATATTCTAAAATATTAAATTCATTAAGCCAAGCAGTTAAATTATTATATACCTCATCTTTAGTCATTAGTTTTAATGCTCCATAATATTCACATATATCTAAAACTGTATATTGAGGCATTATGCTACCTTCTTCAGGTAAATAGCCAAATTGATTTAATACATCATTGCTGATTTTTTCACCATTAAATTTAATTTCACCAGATGTTGGTTCTATAAGGTTCAAAATCATTCTAAATATAGTAGATTTTCCAGCTCCATTTCTGCCAACGATGCCAAGAACTTTACTAGCATCTAAGCTAAAAGACACATTTTTTACGGCTGTAACAGTATCGAATTGTTTAGTAACATTTATAAATTCTAACATATAAGACTCCTTTTATATTATAATTTACCTTGTTTTATATCTCATATACATGATATGATTAAATAATTGTATCACTAATTGCTTGCATTTACACTATTTTTCACAAAACTTTTTCTTTTGATAGGTATATTTTTCTTGACAATGTGCTAAAAATAGGCTAAAATATAACTTGCATGTAACAAAGATGGTGGATGTAGCTCAGTTGGTTAGAGCGCCAGGTTGTGGCCCTGGAGGTCGTGGGTTCGAGTCCCATCTTTCACCCCATGTATATAAATATTGGGCTGTAGCCAAGTGGTAAGGCACCAGACTTTGACTCTGGCATTTCGGCGGTTCGAATCCTCCCAGCCCAGCCAAAATAAAAAACAGTATCGAAGATACTGTTTTTTATTTTGCAAGAAATAGAGGATTCGAAAAGGACGTGCCGAAAGAAGAGAGGCAAAAAAGGTCCAGTGGACCTTTTTTAGGACGCGGCCCGGAGGGCGAATCCTCCCAGCCCAGCCAACAACCAAGCGACTTTCAAGAAATTGAAAGTCGCTTATTTTGTCAAATGTAAAACAAATTCAGCTTGATTATTGTTCTAACCATTCAAAATCAAAGGCTTGCGACAATATATTCGTCAAACTTATTATTTTTCACTTATTACTCGTTTACCACTAACTTAGTTACTTACTAATTACTCGCTTATCACTTAATATCATTTACTTATTTATTGCATATTTTTCATTTTTGCCATTATAGTTAGGTTATTGAAAGAAAAATATAGTAGTAATTTCCTTCTATAGATGTTATAATATAAATAAAATTATTGATAGGAGCGTGAAAAAAATGATGTATCCATATGTTAAATATGAAGATGAAACAGAAGTCGTTTTTTCAAATGTATATATAGAAAATGATACAGAGTGTATTGATGTTCATTTTGAAAGACCTACTAAAAATGGATTTGATTCTGTTAGAATACAATTACCAACATATAAAGTAACCGTATGGGAAGGCAACTATAGTGAAATAGTAGAATACCAGAAGATGAATTAAGTAAATTATTAAACGTAATTGCAAGACATTATTTTTTAATTACTACTAAATGGAAAGAATATTATCATATTGATGATATAGAAGAAATTAAGTTTTATTGTTAATACATAATTTCTTATAACTTTTTGATACCTAAACATTTGCTTACACATCAAACAAATTTATTATTATATAGAATAAAAGAGAAAAATTGAAAAAAATTGTAGTTTTACATATACATTTTTTAAATAATAAAATTTACAAGTAAGCTTTATTATATAATTAAAAATATAATAGGAGGTAGTATATGCCAAGAATTGATGATAAAACAGAATTCGTTTGTTTATCTACTAAAGAATTTGAAAATTGTGAATATCAATATAAAGGACATATATTTTTTAAGCCAAAGAATGCAATGTGGTTTAGTTTACCTGAAAGTTCAGATGGAATGACTTGTGGATGGCATAGGTTTTTAGTAGAAAGAGCACCAGACTTAATTTCAAAATTTTGTAAAGAAGATGGAACTACGAATGTTATTTCTGCAAAATTAAAAGATATTATAATTGTAAAACCAAATGAAATTATGAGTGTGTTTGAACCTGTTAAACATGAAATGGAAATGAAGTGGGAAAGCTCAGAAAAAGAAGGAAGAGATAAATTATTAGAAGAAGTAAAAAAGAAATTTAATATGCCAGATGCGAAGGGTGTAATTTTAGATGTTGATGATGGACTTGAATCGATTTTTAAATTATTTTACCCTGAACTTTTTGCTAATAACAATTTTAATCCATATGCTTTTCCTACTATTTCAAATATTGCTCAAAAATTTCAAGAATATGGATCTTTCTATTATTTGAATCCTCACAATTCGCAAGTTTGGGAAAATCAACTGCACGAATATGAAAAATTTACAAAATTAATTACAGAGTGCTTGTGTGGTTCAGATAATTTGGAAGAAGGCAAATTAAATCCTATCGATGTACGAATGTTAAATCCTATATTAATGAAACTTTATCATTGTTCAGATAAAAATATAGATGCCTCAAGAATGTATCCACATATTAAATCTTTACCATATATAAATTTAAAAAAGTATTCCTCAAAAGAAAGTGTTATGCATATTTTAGAACATGTTGAAGCATCTAATGAGGAAAAAGAAAAATTATTATCTTTATATGATGAATCCAAAAATATAAGAGATGTATTTGAAAATGAAATATTTTTCTCGCTTATGAAAAATGAGTTACTTAAAGATTTTTCTGAATTTGTTGATAAAGTAAGACAAAATAACATATTAATTGATGATCTTACTATTTTTACTGAAGAAAGTTGGCCTCAAAGAGCATCTTATGAACTATCAGGAATGGAATTTTTAAAATTGTATAGTGAAGAGAAAATTAAAGGAGAAGTTTCAAGTGTGGAAGATAGAATGAATAGAATTTCATATAATATTACTTCATATTTTAGTGGAATGATAAATAAATCATATATTGATTGTGGACTGGAGTTACCTTCATTGGCAATATTTGATACAAATTGTTTGGATGTTATAAGTCAAAAAGAACAAGTTTTGTTTTCTAAAGAACAATTGATTGAGGGAATTGAACAAAATGTAGAAAGTTTTCAAGGGTTAGTTGAATCTAAAGATACTACAAAAGATGAAAAAGAATCCAGATAAAAATGATTCAAATGAAATTGATTTTTAATAAAAGGAGTTATATTGTTAAAATGGAGAAAGATGAATTTTTTAAAATATATAATCAGATTAAAAATAAAAAATTTAAAGATTTAAGTAAGTTAGATTTTAATCTATTACATAAAATAAATACAATGCTTCTTTATGAAATCGAATTGCGTAAATCACATAAATAATAGAAAGTCGAAAGAATAAATATTTCTGGAACTATAGTTACAAAAAAGAAAAATGTTAGAAGTATTGATATGGACGAATTTTAAGAGAAAAAAATAATTTAGCCCAGCCAAAATAAAAAGCAGTATCGAAGATACTGTTTTTTGTTTTGCTAGTTATACTTACTAAGAAATGCTTGAAAAAACAAGTATTCTATGTTATAGTAGCGATGTTGGTATATGTTTCCTATCTCGAAAACAATTGTTGAGGAGGTTATGAAAGAAAATGGCAATTAGAAAAGTACGAATCAAAACTACTTCGCTTTTATATAATAAGACAAAATTGGGTGTGATGGATGAAAAAGAAATTGGCAAAATAGAAGCTACTATCAAGGCTGAAACTGCAAAAAATCATTCTGCTCAGATTTGTACAAATTGGCAACTTTCTAATTTAGAAAAATATAGACTAGGCTAATTCATATGTGCTATAAAAAAACTCCTAAATCATTTGAACATTTTGTTTAATAATTTAGGAGTATTTTATTATTAAGTATTTTATTTGAGTAATATTGAAAATTTAATGTATTATATATATAATCAACTTATATTATATAAGTTAAGGGGGAAAATTTACTATGAGTAAGAAAAATTTAACAGTAGAAGAGAGAGTAAAAAAATATGGTAATAATATAGTTGGAATAGGATTTTTTTATTTAGTCATTGAAATAATAATTGCTTTCATAAATATATCAACATTATTAGACCCAATTAATTTTGTATTATATGTAGCACTACTATCTTTACTTTTTGGTATGGTACTAGGGATAACAAAAAGAAAAAGATATGGAATAAGTGCAGCTTGGTTATTTGAAATTTATATGTTAATACTTTTGGTATTATCTTTTTTTGGTATAGCTAGCGTAGATTTTATTGGCTTAATTGTTATGATATGGCTTCCTTCAGATATAGTAAGATTTTCAAAAGCTTTAAAAGAACTAAATGGCTAATACTAAAAAGTTAAATATTAGAAAATTTGATAGGAGATTAATTTCGAAAAAAATTAATTAGTAACCCACAAAACAAAAAAACAGTATTTCGATACTGTTTTTTATTTTCTTATGACTTCATACTATTATTTTTATCTTTCCAAGAATATTTTTTAGTAAAAAGATATATACTTCTTTCATTTTCATATACTTTATCTTCTGGCAATTGTAGTATTTTATCGATAATATCTGAATTTTCTGCTCTACTCATTTCTTCATATTCATTATTTTTTATTTCATTATTTGCTCTTAAAAATTTTTCGTAATACGTATTATCTTCATTTTCTTTATGAAATGTAAAAAGAGCATTTAATAATAAATACACAAAAGTAGCAATAAGAATAAAACCAGGAATATTTTCGTCTTCCGGCTTTGATAAAAAAAATACAAGAAGTGCTAGTATATATAATATAAAAAATAACCATCTAAGACATAAGTATATATTTTTTTTCTTAGCATTTTCTGCTTCTTCTTTCATACATAAATATTTCAATCTTTCTTTTTCTTTTTCTCTTTCTATTTTTAACACTTCATTACTTGACAGTGTATCTAAATTTTTTAAAGCATTTTTATTTATTTCTTTAATTTTCTGTCTTTTTATTGATTCTCTTGCATGAATAGAAGATAATTTTTCTTGAAATGTTACTTGCTTTTGAGTGAGAAAAAAATTCTTTACAGTAGATTTATACATTCCTGCTAATTCCCAAGTTTGCCCATTTGCAACTATATAATAAATATCATTTTTGTATTCTATTTCTGCTACCCATACTGGTACCCAATAAAACGAGCTATCATTTGTTTTTATAAAATTTTCCTCTTTTTTAACTGCTATTGTATCTGCCATTAGGCCATCCAAGTATATAGGATTAAAGTCTTTCACATCTTCGAAATTATAAGGTATAATTTCTTCCAATAAAGTAAAAAGTACTTCGCCATATTGCTTTCTATAAAAACTATTAGCAAAAGAATAAGGCACATACATTCCTTGAATTTTAGCTTTTTTTAAACTTTCCTTAAAATCATTTTTAACATTATCTAATTTTTCTATTTGCTCTTTATAATTTTTGATAAACTGTTCTTTATCTAGTCTAAAAGGAATAATACCTGTTAAAATATAATCTTTATTTATTTTTCCTACTACAAATTCTTTTCCTTGACAATATACACAACTAGTAATACCAGTCTTTTCAGATGAAATCAATTTAGCTCCACATGAACTACAAGTATATTCTTTATAATTATCAAATATATTGTCATCATATTCAATTTCTTCTGGTTTATATGTATTTCCGCAATGTTCACAACAAGCAATTTGTTTGCTTGGAATAAATTTTAGATTTGCACCACAAGACTTACAACTAATTTTCATGCTATCATCTCCAATATGTTTTGTAATAAAAATCAACTGTACATTCTCCTGTTATTGCTTTATTAAGTAATTATCTATAATTTAATTTTATACTTAAAAGCCTAATTCTTCAACAATTTTATGCCATAATTTTTTGATGAATCTATGCTTTACCAAAAAAATTTGCTATAAGTATTGACTATTTGAGATTTTTATTGTAATATAATAACTGTTCATGCGGGAATAGCTCAGTTGATAGAGCGTCGCCTTGCCAAGGCGAAGGTCGCGGGTTTGAGCCCCGTTTCCCGCTCCATATTGAAATTAAAGGAAACTCTAGCAAAATCAAGGTTTGCTAGAGTTTTTATTTTTATCTCAAACCTGTAGGGGCGATTAGTAATCGCCCGAGAAAACTAGAATAATTGCAAATTATATGATTATAAATGAGACTTTGAGGTCTTTCGATTGTCTAATTTTTAGAATATTCTTCTAAAGGAAAGGAGGCAATTATGGATAACGGTGCAAGTAGCTACCGCCGTTTCCTTGATGGCGATAAGAGTGGTTTAAATGAAATAGTAGATATGTATGGAAATAATCTAATGTATTTTATCAATGGTTTTGTAAAAAACATTACTTTAGCTGAAGATCTTATGGAAGATACATTTATGGAATTGATTGTACATAAGCATTTCTTTAGAGGAGATTCATCTTTTAAAACATATCTATTTAAAATAGGGAGAAATAAAGCACTTAATGCTTTAAAAAGAGAGAAAGTGTTTGTATCTTTAGAGACTGAAATTGAAGATACAGAAAAGCTAGAAGATTTAATTATTAAAACAGATAAAAATAGACATATAAGAGATGCCATGAAAAAGATTAAAGATGATTATGCGACTGTAATTCATTTGTTATATTTTGAAGGTATGTCTTATGAAGAGATAGGCAAAGTAATGAAAAAAAGTAATAAACAAATTAAAAATTTAGCATATAGAGCAAGAAACTCTCTTAAAGAAGTTTTAGAAAAGGAGGGATTCTCTTATGAAGAATAATGATGAAAGAGTGCAAAGTATTTTAGAAAAAGCTAAAAAATACAAACATCAAAGATTGCAAATTATTTCATCTATAACAATGGCAATATGTATCTGTGCTATTGTCCTTGTAGGAAATAAGGTTATGCACAAAAATAGTGATAATTTTTTGATAATGGAAAATGATACTGTCGAAACTGAAGATGAGAAAGCAGAAGAAAATTTAATTGCATTTAACTCAAAAGAAGAGCTTATACAAGTTTTAAAAGATACTGCTGAAAAATATAATAATATACAGGGCAACTATTTTGATTTTGATGAAGCAGTTATAGCGGAAGATTCAGCAACAATTAATAGTGTAATGAAGGCACCGGAAAGCGACTTTTCTGGTGCGGAAAATAAACAATATTCAAAAACGAATATTCAAGAAGAAAATGTCGATGAATCAGATATTATAAAAACAAATGGTAAATATATTTATTATTTAAACCAGTCAAAACGTATTTTATATATTTTTGAAGATAAAGAAGATAAAATCAATTTAGTGAAAGAAATTCATTTTGAAGAAGATTTTTATGGCAGAGAATTATATTTGGATGATAAATATATTATTGTAGTAGGAAGTAGTATGATTAATCAAAAAACATTAAATAGTGATAAATTTAATTATGAAGTTTATACTAATATTACTAATGTGCTAATTTATGATATAAATTCTTATGAACTATTAAGAAAAGTTGAAACAGAAGGAAATATTGTTTCTTCTAGAAAAATAGGAAGTAGTATATATCTTGTAACTAATAAATATATTTCTTTTTATGATTTTGATGAAAATAATGTTTTGCCAATATATAAAGACTCAAACATTAGTGGAGATTATTTAGAATTACCAATTTCTAAAGTAAGATGTTTTGCTAATTTTGCAGAAGATTCTGAATGTAATTATATGATTATTACATCATTTAACTTGGATGATATGAAAAGCGATGTAAACATCAATTCATACTTAGGAGCTGGAAACGAGATTTATTGTTCAACAGAAAATTTATATGTTACTAAAACAGTATCTAAATATATAGGACCAACAATTAGTGGCGAAGAAGCAATTGGCGGTGTTATGATTAGCTATGAACCATCTAATTATGAAATAAATACTAGTATTCATAAATTTAAAATTGAAGATGGAAACATTAAATATATTGCAACTGGAAAAGTTCCAGGTAGTTTATTAAATCAATTTTCTATGGGAGAATATGATGGATATTTTAGAATAACAACTACAGATGGCGAGAGTGGAAATAATATTTATGTATTAGATGAAAGCTTAAATAAAATTGGAAAATTAGAAGGACTAGCTAGTGGAGAAAGGATATACTCTACAAGATTTATGGGAGATAAAGCTTATGTTGTAACATATAAAACAGTAGATCCTTTATTTGTAATTGATTTAAGTAATCCTAAAAAACCAGAAGTTTTAGGAGAGCTAAAAATACCTGGATATAGCAGTTATTTACATCCTTTATCAGATAAATATATACTTGGCTTTGGAGAAGATTCAGTAGAAAAATCTTATCTAAATTGGGAAGGCGAAATGGAAGTTGTTGCTTATTCAAATGGACTTAAAATGTCAATATTTGATGTTTCAGATTTTAGAAATCCAAAAGAAATACACACAATTAAAATTGGAGCAAGAGGAAGTTACTCAGAACTATTATATAATCATAAAGCATTATTGATAGATGTAGAAAAAGGTATAATAGCATTTCCTGCTACAGTTACTGAAGATGCTGGAAAATATAATGACGGAACACCAATGTATGGAGATGTAATTTTCAATGGAGCTTTAGTTTATGATTTTAGCATAGAAAATGGTTTTAATTTAAAAGGTAAATTATCTCATGATAAAAATGATAATGTGAAACGTATAATTTATATAGATGATAAATATTATACTGTTTCAAGTAAAATGATTAAATCATGGAGCATGGAAACAACAGAAGAAATTGATTCATTTAAATTTTAAAATAAAAATGGGGCTATAAAAATATTATAGCCCACTTTTTTTAATTTTTGTATTGACATTGTACTAGTACAGATGATACAATACGGATTAGGAGGGAGAGATATGATTAAAATCACTAATCTAAGTAAATCCTATGGCGATAAAAAAGTGCTAGAAGGATTGAATTGTACCATAAAAACAGGTTCGATTTATGGTTTAATTGGTGCCAATGGAGCAGGAAAATCTACCCTACTTAGGATTATAATGGGCATCTTTCAAAAAAATGAAGGGAGCATAGAGATTGACGGAAAAGAAATTTCTGATGACGAAGAGTTTAAACAAAAATTAGTTTATGTGCCAGATGATTTATTCTTTTTCAAAGGATATACAATCAATGATATGGTTAATTTTTATAACAATATGTATAAAACTTTTGATAAAGAATTTGCATTTAAACTATTTGACAAATTAAAATTGGATAGAAAACAAAAAATACAAACTTTTTCAAAAGGTATGAAACGTCAAACGGCATTGATATGTGCAATTGCGACAAATGCAGATTATATGTTCTTTGATGAAACATTTGATGGTATAGATCCTGTTATAAGAAACTTTATGAAAAAAATTATTGCTGAACAAATGGAGAAAAAAGAAACTACAATTATTATGACTAGCCATAATCTAAGAGAACTTGAAGATATTTGTGATAATTTAGGATTACTTCATAAAGGTGGTATTTTATTTGAAAGCGATATAGATTCATTAAAAACAAATATGTTTAAAATTCAAATATCACTTGGAAGAGATTTCTCTGAAAAAGATTTTCAAAACTTTAATGTTATGAGTTTTAAGAAAACAGGAAGTGTTGCAACTGTAATTATGAAAGGCGAAAGAGAAGGCTATGAAAAAGTATTGCAAGAAATGAATCCTGTTATTTTAGACTTTTTACCATTGACTCTTGAAGAAATATTTATCTATGAGATGGAGGTGCTTGGATATGAGTTTAACGAAATTGTTTAATTTTAAGTATTTGCTTCAAAATTTTAAAAAGTCTAAAATGGCACTTATATTATTTTTTATAATAGTTCCTCTTTTTACAAGTTTAATGATAATATCAGCAGGGCAAGAAGTATTTGAGTTTGCAGAACTAGGATTAATTAATATTTTTGGATTATATATAATTCCATTTATTTTTTCATTTTGTTTATTTGGATATGTATTTAAGAAAACAAGTGTAGATTTTATGGGTTCAATGCCGATTAGTAGAAAGTGTATTTTCATCACTAATACAATTGGTGGAATTGTTTTAATTGTTTTACTTCAATTAGTAACATTTCTTTTGTCAATACTGTTAGGAATGATAACCGAATGTACGATTTTTGTTAGTATGGCATTAGATATTTTAATTTTCCAGACTATTGCATATATTTTTGTTTTTACAATAGCTAATTTAGCAATGAGTTTATCTGGAAATGTTTTAACACAAATTGCACTTACTTTACTTATAACATTTATAGTTCCTTTTACACATTTCTTTGTATTATTGTATAATAGCAGTAATGATTATGATGTTTTAGTAAACGGTTCAAGAGTAATAGAAGTTGATGAAAGTTTAAATTATACGGCACCATTTTTAGTTGCTAATGATGGTAAATATGAATTTAATGAAATATCAATGTATAAGATGATAGGACTTTCAATTATATATTTTATAATTGGATTAATAGCATTTAATAAGAGAAAAATGGAAGTTGCAGGAGAATCTTTTGAAAATAAAATAGTTCATTTTGTTGTAAAAGGATTAACTCTAGTACCATTTGTTGCATATTTAGTTGGAATTGGAATGGATTCTGATTTTAGTATTATCATGATTGTTCTTGCAATTATAACTATTTATTATTTCTTATATGATTTAATTACAAATAAGAGAATGAAAATTAGAGATAACATAGTTGGATTAATTTTCTCAGTAATTGCGATATATGGTGCATACATGCTATTCATATCTATTGATGATGGAATAAGTAAAAATTTTGATAGTGATTCAATTGCTGAATTAAGGGTTGAAGATTCAAATGGATTATTTAATTTTGAAACAAAGGATAGTAAAGAAATTAAAGAATTATTAGGAAGTATGTCATCAGAATATAATTATGATTCAAGAAATGATAGAACAGGAGTTAAAATAAGAATAATTAGATTCAATGGTTCATCTTACAAGTCTTATGTTCATATGAGAAATGAAAAGCTAAATGAGCTAACAGATGTAATTATCAATAAAACAACTATTAGTGATAGTGCTAAAATCATTTTAGGGTCTAGATATAGTGGAATAGAATTTTCTAAAGAAGAAGAAAAAGAATTAAAAAATGAACTTAATAGAGTATTAAAAGAAACTACTTATGATGAATTAAAAAATTTATCTAATCAAGATAATTATGGATATAGAAAAATTATTGTTTATGAATATAGAAAACATGAATTAAAAATTGCTGAATATCCAATAAATTTAAGCGAAAATATATTTAAACTATCAGCAAAAAAATTTAATGAGAGAGCTTTTGAATCTATAGAATATGAAGATATGCGATGGATAAATACAATACTTTTCTACAATATGTCTGTGCCAGATATTATAAAAAATAATATAGGTGCATTAGAATATGTTGGAAGACGTGAGATTTGTGATTTTATTAGACAAAATTATGAAGCAGAAGTTACTAATACAAAAGAATATGCTTATATAACTGGAGGTAGTGTATTAAACTTTTATACAAATAATACTCAAGGATTAATAGATGTTTTATTAAAAATTTATAATGAACATCCAGAAGAAATAAAAGATTATTATGGAAATGATGAAAAATATTATTATGATTACCCAACAGGTATGCCTATCACTGAAACCATTGATATTCCAATTACTGAAACTATTGCATCAAGTGGCGAAATATTAGAATAGGAGGTTATAAAGATGATTGTTTTAGATTATCAAAATAGAACTCCTATTTATGAGCAGATTGTAAATCAATTTGAAAGGCTTATTGCATTAGGAGTTTTAAAACCAAAAGAACAAATTTGGTCTATAAGAGAGCTTGCAACTAATCTTGGAATAAATCCAAATACAGTTAAGAAAGCTTATGAAGAACTTGAAAATAGAGGGGCAATAATTACTATATCTACAAAAGGAACATTTATTGCAGACGATACAAAACAAATTACAAATAATACTATTGAAAATAAAATTCAAAATATTCAAAAAGAATTTAATGAATTATATAAATTTGGATTGAATAAAGAAGATATTATCAATAAATTGAAATAGATTCCCCTATAAAAACGAGACAGTATAGGTATATGGATACTTATACTGTCTTGTTTTTTAATTAAATAATGTTTGTCCTATTGTTATTTTTATTGTATAATTAAATTGAACTAATAAGGGGTGAAGAATTTAGCATGAAAGAAAATATAAAGAATAAATTTAAAGAAGCACTATCTGCAATTCTTCCAATATCTATTGCGGTTGCAATATTATGTTTTGGAATTGCTCCTGTTAGCATAGATGTATTTATTTTATTTATAGTTGGAGCAATAATGTTAGTTGCAGGAATTGCATTATTCACACTTGGTGCTGAAATGTCAATGACTGTTATTGGTGAAAGAATTGGTGCATATATATCAACTCATAAAAAAATATTTGTTAGCATTCTTTTGATAGTAATTATAGGTATTATTGTTATAATGTCAGAACCAGATTTATCTGTTTATGCTAATCAAATTCATGAAATACCATCATTATTACTTGTTTTAACAGTTGCAATAGGAAGCGGATTACTTTTAGCAATTGCATTTTTTAGAATTAAGTTTGGAATGAAATTAAAATATATTTTAATGATTTTATATGCAATAGTTTTTCTTTTAGTTATATTTTGTCCAAAAGAATTTTGGGCAGTAGCTTTTGATAGTGGAGGTGTAACTACTGGAGCTGTATCCGTTCCATTTATTGTTGCAATTGGTGCCGGAGCGGCAGCTATGAGAAGCGACAAAAATGCAGAAAATGATAGTTTCGGATTACTTGCAATTTGTTCTGTTGGACCAGTTTTAGCAGTTTTAATATTAGGATTATTTTATAATGTTACAGAGGTTAGTTATAATTTAGATTTTGTACATGAAATTGGAAGCTCAAAAGAATTGTGGGAATTGTTTAGTAGTAAAATTCCAATTTACATGAAAGAAGTAGCAATGTCATTGCTTCCAATTTTGATTTTATTTATTTTATTTAGATTATTTGCATTTAAAGTAAGCAAGAAGGAAATGTATAAAATTATTGTTGGTGCTTTCTACGTTTATGTCGGTCTTGTATTATTTTCAACTGGAACGAAAGTCGGTTTTATGCCTGCAGGAAGTTTCATTGGAGAAGCGGTTGCAAGTGCACCTAATAATTGGATTATTATTCCTATTGGAATGATTCTTGGATATTTTATGGTAAAAGCAGAGCCGGCGGTTGTTGTGTTAGTTAGACAAATTAGTGATATTACAGATGGAGCAATTCCAGAAAAACTTATGATGTTTTCACAAGAAATTGGAATTGCACTTGCTATTGGACTTTCTATGCTTAGAATTATAACAGGAGTATCTATTTTATGGATTTTAATTCCGTGTTATGTACTTGCATTCATACTTTCATTTTTTACACCAGAAATTTTTACTGCAATTGCTTTTGACTCTGGTGGAGTTGCATCAGGAACAATGACAGCTGTATTTCTAATTCCATTTTCTATTGGTGTTTGCAATATAGTTGGCGGAGATGTGTTAACAGATGCATTTGGAATAGTTGCGGTTGCAGCTGCAATTCCAGTTGTTTGCATACAGTTAGTTGGCTTACTATATAAATATAAATTGAGAGATAGAAAAGAAATATTTGATGTTCACGGCAAAGAAGAAATTATTGAAATAGATTGGATGTGGGAAAGTGAATAATCTAGTTATGATGGTTTCAATTTTAAGAAGAGATTTAAGTGAGAGTGCAATCAGTTTTTTAAATAAACGTGGTATATCGCTTACACTTGGAAGATATGGAAGGGGAACAGCAACTAGTGATATTGGAAAAATTTTTGTACCAGATAGAGAAAAGTGTGTTTTGTTTAGTACAATGCCATATGGAATTTCAAAAAAAATTATGACGGATTTATTAAGTGATTGTGGACATGGAGGAGTTGCATTTACTATTCCAATTATAAGTGTTGGAGGTATTTCAGTATTGAATTATTTAAAAGGAAAAAGTAATGAAGATGAGGTGAGTAATGTGGCTATAAAATTTGAAAATGAACTTATTATTGCTGTGGCAAATAGAGGATATACAGATAATGTTATGACAGTTGCAAGAGCTGCAGGAGCAAGAGGAGGAACTGTTATTCATGCAAGAGGAACAGGAGAAGAAGAAGCAGAAAGATTTTTTGGAACAACAGTTGGTGCAGAAAAAGAAATGATTTTTATTGTTGTTGAAAGTAAAGACAAACAAAATGTTATGAATGCTATCATGGAGAAAGCAGGAATAAATTCAGATGCACAAACTTTCATGTTCACATTACCAGTAATAGATACAGCAAAATAAAATTATTAAAAACATATGAGTAGATTTAACAATTAGTATTGTTAGATCTACTTTTTTTCTTGCCAACAATTACCATGTAAATAACCCCCATTAACATGATATAATTATGTTAAGTGGAGGTGCATTCTATGAAGAAAAAATATATTGTAATAATTATAATTAGTATACTAATTATTTTTACAATTGGAGGCTTTTTTGCTTTTAATTATTTTAAATCAAGAGATGAAGTAATAGAAATACCAGAAGAAGATGATATAGAAATGTTATTCAATGATGTTCCTATTTCTAATGAAGCAAGTACAGCAATTGATTTTCTCGTGCAAAGAGATATTATGAGTGTCAGTGGAGATGAAAAGTTTTATCCAGATAACAAAGTAACAAATGGAGAATTTATAAAAATACTTGCTAAAGCATCACTAAGTAGCGCAAACTATAAAGATATTTCAGGAGATGATTATTTAAAATATGCAGAATTACTTGAAAAAAACAATGTATTAAAAGTATCAGAAATAAATATTGATGATTTAATAACGAAAAAAGATGTAGCTATACTCTTAGCAAAAGCAGATTTAAAAATTAAGAATCAAAATCAAGTTTTTACGAACGTAAATTTTTCAGATTTAAAAGGTGTTGATGAAATAGGACAAACATTGATTGGACATTCTGTTGAAAGAGGATTTATTTTATTAAATAATGAAAGAACTTTTAATCCTAATATAAATATGACACGAGCCGACATAGCAAATATTATTTATCTGTTTATTAACAGTTAGGAGGGGATTTCTATGAAGAAATTTTTAGCAGTTATTTTTTCGTTTTTATTTATCTTTGTACCGATAGTACAGGCAGATGGGTTCGATACTAATATTGTTGGAGGAACAAGTGGAGGAGGTAGTTCTGGAGGTGAAGGCGCTGATAGAAGATGGAAGTACTGGGCAAAATTTGATGTAACAGGAACAAGATACGTTATAAGAGTATATGACTGGAATTCAGAAAAATATGTAGCTGTTCCAAAAGAATATTATATAAATCATATTTATAAAACAAATAGCAATGGAACAACTGATACTAAAATGCAATATATGTATTTAGGAGTTGATAAAACTAATACTACAAATGCAAAACATGATTATGTTAGAAGTGGAAAAACTATTTTTACAGATAATACATATTCACATATAATAAAATGGTTTGACAATAATAAAGTTAAAAATTTTGGTGTTACTAAAAATGATATAAATTTATTAGCTGAAATAATAAAAGAAGCAGCAGTTAAAAATGGGAATAATACTGTGGCAAAGAATATGCAAGATGTAATAGATGGAGTTGTTGCATATGATGTTAGAGCAGAAATTCTATTTTTATTAAAGCCACATAACTCTGAAAGTAAGCAAATTAAAAGAACTAATATAAGAGTTCCAGGAAAAGGCTCTATAGAAGATTATAAATTTTCTTATTATGAGCATCGTGGAAAGAGTAATAGTAGCAGTACTTGGATTAAAGATTATTTTACTTATAATGAATTTAAATCTGCAACATATGCAATTTCTAGTGCAAGTAATAAATATAATATGGGTTTGATAGATAAAATGGAATGGATGGATAAAGTAGCATGTGCGCTTTTTGAAAAAGATGAAGAGTATGTTTTTGTAAATGGAGTATATCAATGTTCGTGCGACTTATACAAGAGGGCCGGAGGTTCTTGGAAACTTACATATGCAAAAGAACCTTGGAGTTCAAATAAAATATTTTACTTGAATATGAATAAAAGGTCTTCAAATGGAAGTAATAGAATGTATAGGTATTATCCACCTGGAAGATGTGGAATACCAGTAAAGTGGAATGGAGAGACATTATATGTTACTGGAGGAAAAACATATAATTATAAAGTTAAGGCAAGTGGAAAAAATGTAACATTAAAAGTATATAAAAGAGTTAAATATAGTGATAGTGTTACAACAGAAACTTGGACAAACTATGGAAATTATTTAGGAGTTGTAACTAATGATCCTCATAAGGCTATAATTTATGAAGGTTGGGATTATATTACAAACAATTTAGCTGCAACATTAGTAGTAGCTGTAGATAAAGATACAGGAAATATTATAAAACTAAATGATATTCCATATAGTGAATTTAAAAATGTAGGAGAAGGAAATTATCCTAAAACTGCTTGGAATATTGAAGGTTATAAATATGTTGGACTTATAGCTAAAAATGATTTAAAAACACCTTCATTACCAATAAAAGTTGAAAGTGAAAATAAAGACACTACTATCAATATAACAGCAGCAGATGTTTCAAAAGGTGCTAAAAAACAAATTATATTTGTATATGAAAAGGAAAAAGATAATTTTGATAAAGAAGCAAGATTATCAGTTTATAAAATAAAAGATGGACAAAATAATATGTTATATACAGGAAAATATTTAATAGATGAGACAGAGAAAAAAGTAACTATAAAAATATATAATAAAACAGGAGACTTAAAATATCAAAAAGAAGTACCTTATGATGATGCAACAGGACACATAGTTAATACAAATGATGTTGAAAACATGTTAAATTTAAATTTAGCTGATTATAACTATGTAGGAAATATTATAAAAACAAATCCAGAATACTTTTTATCATATTTAGGAGAAGAGCTAAATCCTTCTAGTGGAGATTTATTTAATTTGAAGGATATTGGTGAAAATAAGGTTCATATTATTTTAGGTTATATGCCAACTAATACAGACGAACCAAAACCTTCCATACCACAAATAAAAGTTTCTTATGTTGATGAAAATGGAAATGCTATACCAGATAAACCTCCAGTTATTACAGAAGAATCTGTTGATAAAGATATATTGAAAAAGGCATTAGACTTAAAACAAGATATGTATATGTATAAAGGATATGTATATGAAGATTCTGTAGATGAATTTTCAAATATAAAAATTCCTATCCAATTAAAAGGAACTGAAGATGAAGTAACTACAAAATTTACACAAGGAAATCAAAGAAGACATATAGCTTTTGTATATAAGAAAATTGAACTTAAATTTGAAATTGATATAGAAATGAAAGTAAACGATTTAGAGAATCAATATATCAATCAAAAAGAAAATGAAGATTATTGGGTATTAGATAGAGCGGGAAAAGTTGTATTGAAAGTTAAAGTTACTGGAGCAGAGGGATTAAATATTTTAGGATACACTATTAAGTTAAGAATTCCTTTTGATACTTATATGAATGGAAACTTTGTATCAGCTGGAACTATAAATAATTTGAACGTTAATGATTTGTCTGAGATTATTGTTGCAGATAATTTGATTGTTCCTATATGGGTTACTGAAAAAGAATATATTTTAGATGCTACAATCGAAGCTAATGTAGAAGGCTTCGGAATTGTGTCTGCTAATAAAGCGGATGATGTTGAAATTATTGGAAGATTATATGATTTCACAATAATAAATATAGATGATTCAAAAGTAACTGGAGATGAAAAATGGGGAGAAAGCTTATTTGCAAGTGAAGATAAAGAATATAAGGCAAATAGCATTCCAGTAGGACAATCTAAAAATCAACCAGATAAATATAATTATGGGGTAAAACTTGGAACATCATTTTTCTACAACATTAACACTAAAGGATTAAAAAACAATGCAATTTCTATAGTACCAAAATTTATATATGTTAGTGAAGATGGTAAAACATCTAAAGAAGTAGATATATATGTTAATAATAATGGTAAGATGGTTAATATTTTGAGTAGCGATTTAACTGATATAAGAATGAAATTAAGAGATAGTAATATTTTAAAAACATCAGTAATACAAGAACTTACAAGAGCAAGACTTCTTAGTGAAATAAATGATAGATACAATTTTAGCACTACAACAACAAGAAGTATTGGAAAATATTCTAATACAATTATTAGTAAATATTTAAGTTTACCATATTTAAATTATATAAATGAATTTAAAGAAATATATGGACCTAATGCAATAACAGCATCAAAAAAGACAGAAAATGAATTATTAACTTATGCTACTCATTGGTATGGAAAATTTAGTGTACCCGCATCAGCTAAAATAGTAGATAAAGGTGCACCAGTAAACAGCCCAAAATATGAAAATGGATATTTAATAGTTCTTTTCAAAATAATTTCACTAGATGAAGCAGGAAATGGATACTTATCTTATGAATTACCAAAGAGCAAAACTCAATGGCAAAGAGAAAATTTAAATAAAGTTATAGATTTACCTAAACTAAAAGAAAATGATGCAAATAAGCAAGTAATAATTGACAATTTAGAAGGGTATGCACCAGTAATTATTTATCAAGTTGGAATAAGCATAATGGATAACACTACATCTGTGGGAACACACTAATATTACAGTAATATTAAAAAAAAATTACAATGCTGTTACAAGCCTTGAAGAAATCTATATGTAATAATAAAATGTCGATAGAGGAGGGAAAACATGAAAAAAGCAAGAATTATAACACTTGTTGTAGTTTCAGTTTTAATTATTTGTAGTTTTAATGTAATTGCTACTGAAGTATCATCAGGCGAAATGCCACAGAATGTTGTTTCTACAGCAGGTTCTTATGAGATAAATCTTAATGCTAATTTTCCTGACCTTACATATCAGGTTTATAACAAACAAAAAAGAGAGTATGAAACATTTGATGTTGAAAACAAAAGAGAAATATTGATGGCTGCAAGGATTGGAATAATCAATGGATATGAAGATGGAACTTTTAAACCTGATAATCCTATAACAAGAGCTGAGTTTATAAAAATGCTTATGGGACTTGCAACAAATAGAACATTTAATTTTTCGTCAATACCTACATCATATACTAGCTGGGCTAGGCACTATGTATCACTTGCGGAAATGCAAGGAATTATTGAAAAAGGTAAGTATACAGATGAAGAATTAGAAGAACCTATTACAAGGCTTGAAGTTGTATGTATGCTTGCAAAAGTTCAACTTAAGATGAAAGGTATTGAACAAAATCAACTTGGGCATCTAATCTTTACTGATATAGATGATCTTACAGAAGAAGAGAAAGACTTATTATTGCATGCAGCTAGCTATGATTTGTTAGAAGGAATGAAAGATGCTTCTTCAAGTGGCGATAGTTCTATGAAAAAATTTGAGCCACATAAAAATATAACTAGAGGAGAAACTGCTAGAGCTTTAATAAGAATTTATTAAGGTACGAAAGAGTTTTAAAAAACAAATGAGATAATATGCGAGATACAAAAGTAAAAAATACTTAAATCGCAAAAGATAAAAATCGGATGTCTTTTATAGGCATCCGATTAATTTTTTTTGTAATTATATTTATAAAAATGAATAAAAATGTAAAGAAACAAAATATAACTAATATAAAGATAAAAATGAGATGTTTTCTTGAAATAGTGGTAGATTAAATTTTTATATGGTATAATAATTTACAAGAATTGTTATACACTTATTTTTCAAGGAGAAGTGTATGAAGAATATATTCAAATGTTTAATGATAATAATTGGCACTTTTATAGGTGCTGGTTTTGCATCAGGGCAAGAAGTAGCTAGTTTTTTTAATAGATTTTCAAATGAAGGTTTATGGGGAGTTATACTTGCTAGTATACTTTTTGGTGTTGTTGTTTATAAGGTATTAAATTTAAAAGATATAAAAAAATATGAAGATCTAATAAAAAATAATAAATTCTTACTCTACCTAATGAAAACATTTACTTTTATATGTTTTTGTATTATGGTTTCTGGTGTTGGCTCTTTTGTGGAGCAAGAATTTAGCATCTCTTTTTGGATTGGCTCTATATTAGTTGCTATTATTTGCTTTATTGCATTTACTTTTAAATTTAATGGACTTGAAAAAATAAATAGTATTTTAGTGCCAATCATATTAGTTGGTGTTTTAATAATTGGACTAAATAATTATAATCCTAGCGATATAGTAGTTGATGGAAATGTTAATACAATTTCACCGTTTATGAATAACTGGTTTATAGCATCAATCTTATATGTTGGTTATAATTCTATATTGCTAATACCGATTTTGATAGAACTAAAAAAATATCAGATGAAAAAAACAGACATAACTTTGATAAGCGTATTTATTATACTAATAATAGGCATAATGTTATTTTTAATATATAGAGCATTAAATACTTTTTTTCCAAACATAATGTTGATTGAACTTCCAACATTAGAGCTGGCTAGTGTTTGTGGAACATTTATAAAATATTATTATGGAGTTGTAATATTATTTGCAATTTTTACAACTGCATTTTCATCAGGATATGCATTTTTAACAATGAGTGCAGAAAAAAATTTTTTTAGAAATAATATATTGATGTGTATATGTGGTGTAATTTTAGCTAGAATTGGTTTTGCAGATTTAATAAATTTCTTTTTTCCACTATTTGGATATCTAGGTACATTACAAATACTACTAATCTTCTTAAAGAAGAATGGAGGTAAATAGTTGAATAAAGCCAAAATTATATGGATATGTGTATTTGTTATTTTGATTGTTAGTTTATTAACTTATTTAAATTATGATAAATTAGTTTCATTTTTCATGAATAAAGAATGGGAACTTGCTGATTCAATTGGACAAGTAGAAATTACTGATTATTTATTAACTCTTGGAACTAATTCTGAGTTTATAGTTGTTGGAAATAACTTTTTAAATGGATATGGTACTAATGTTAAGGAAAATATAGATAAAGCAATAAACTTTAAAGATATTGTTGCTTGCAGTAATGGTGACTATGCAATTATAGCTCAAAAGAATCCTGCTGAAATTAAAGTTATAAATGGAGGAAAAGTAGTTTGGGAAAATTCTATAAATAATGCTAATATTTTAGGAGTATATATAAATAAAAATGGATATGCAGCTGTTATTTTTTCACAAGTGGGATATAAATCTTTAATTAGAGTTTATACAAATATTGGTGAAGAATTATTTACAAATTATTTAGCTTCAACATATGCAATTGATGTATCAATTTCAAATGATAATAAAAATATGGCAATTGGTGAAGTAGATACAAATGGAATAAATGTAGAGTCAAAAATTAAAATTGTTGATTTAAAAGATATATCTGAAAAAAATGTGAGTAGTTATAATTTGGAAAGTAATGAATTGATAACAGATATAGAATATACAGAAAACGGAACGTTATATATAATGACAGATGGAAATGTAAAACAACTTAAAGATGGCAATATAACAACGATTGTTGATTATGAAAAAGATAATATATTGTCAGCTAATATAAGTAACAAGAAAAATATTGTAACGGTAAAAACAGAAACTAATGGATTGTTTAATACAAAATATAAAATAAGTATATATAATGATAAAGAAACAAAAAATTATGATTTGGAAGATGTACCAAATAGTGTAGAGTGCTTAAATAATGTTATAAGCATTGATACTGGTAGTGAAATTATATTTTTAAATTCATCAGGTAATTTTATGAAGAAATGTAAATATAAAGGTCAAATAAAAGATATCACATTATTTAATAATGGCAATATTGCAGTACTGATTTTTAGAGATCATGCAGATTTTATAAAGATAGGAGGAATTTAAATGTTTAATATAGCTGATATTGTTGTGGTTGCATTGATTGCATTTAGTGCTTTTTTGGGGTATAAAAAAGGTTTTATAAAAACAGGTTTTGGTATGGTTTCATTTATACTAGCATTAGTAATTACGTTTATGTTTTATACACCTGTAATGAATTATTTAAAAGAAAATACAGGTGTGGAAGAATGGCTTACAGAATATTTGAATAATATAGATTTTGCAAGTAATTTTGAAACTAGTGAAAATGAACAAACTCGGAGAAGAAAATGAAAATGCATATTTGCAAAATCTTCCTAAGGTTATAATCGAAATGTTAAATCTAGAAGAAATTAAAGAAAATGTTCAAGAAACTGTAGTTGAAAAAATTGTTGATTTTGCGATGAAACTTTTTGCAATAATAATTGTCTATATATGTGCAAAAGTTATTTTATCAATTATTGTTATGGTACTTAATTCCGTATTTAGTTTGCCAATTTTAAAACAGTTTAATGAACTACTTGGACTAGTTATGGGAATTGTTTTAGGATTTGTTCGTTGCTATGTTTTATGTGCAATTGTAGCATTGATTAGTTCAATGCCAATCGCAGAGGGGGTTACAACTATGGTAAATACTTCACTTTTTGCACATGCATTATATAACAACAACTTATTACTACAAATTTTATTTTAATGTTACATAAGTTTTAATATTTTATGTTGAATAGGGGAAAAATATTTGCTATAATAATAAATTAAATGAGAAAAATGAATTTAGTTGCAGAAGGAGTAAAATATTAAATTATGAGCAAACACAATTATAAAAAAATCTTAAAATTATTTTTGAGGATAGTCTTTATAGTTATAGTACTTTTATCGATAGCAATTGTTTCTGTAGCTGGAACTGTTATGTTTGTTAGATGGCATAGAGATGTTCAAGAAAAAAATTCTGGAGATAGAAACTTTATTGAAAATATATTTGTAAAGGAAAAAGAGAAAGAACCAACTGTAACATGCCTGTTTCTAGGAGTTAATGGAAATTTAACCGACTTTATAATGCTAGGACAATATGATCCAAATACACGTGAAATAGATTTGTTATCAATTCCTAGAGATACAAATGTTGGAAAAAACTCTGTTGATGGAAAAATAAATTCTGTAAAATCTTCAAATAAAGATGGTATTGAAGCTATAAAGAAAACTGTAACAGAAATTACAGGAATAAAAGTCGATTATTACATTGTTTTTAAAACAAAAATCTTAAGAGAACTAGTAGATGAGATAGGTGGAGTTACAGTTGATGTTCCTATCAATATGAATTATGATGATCCATATCAAAATCTTCATATACATTTAAATAAAGGAACTCAAGTATTAAATGGTTCAAAAGCAGAACAATTTTGCAGATTTAGAAAGAATAATAATGGAACAGGATATCCTGGTGGAGATGTCGAACGTACAAAGACTCAACAAAAATTTATTATGGCATTTATTTCGGAAATATTAAAGGCAGAAAATATTTCTAAAATACCAGATTTAATAAATATAGTTTTAGAAGGTACTCAAACAGATATAACATTAGATGTTACCAAAAACTATGTTGATGATGTAATTGCACTTAGAACAGATAGAATATCTACTAATACAATTCCTGGTGAAGGTAGAATGGGAAGAAGTCAACTTGGTTATAACACTTCTTATTATTACATTGATAAAGAAGCTGCAAAAGTTATGATTGATGAGATGTTCTATAATATTAAGCCAAAAGAGTCTGGTGAGGTAGTTGAGGAAGCGTTATCTAGCGATGTTGTTACAACAAAAACTGATAAAGATGAAGATACTGTAAGAATTGAACTTTTAAATGCAGGGGCACAAACTAGTGTACTTAACAGCTTAGTTGAAAAATTAAAAGAAGAAAATTTTTATGTTGTTAAAATAGGTAATTATGATTCAACTAAAAAGGAAACTTCTAGAATTATAGACTATGGAGTCGGTTCAACTGCTTTATTAAATGAATTAAAGAGTATTGTAAAAATAAATAAGGTAGAATCAAGCGAAGAAGAAAGTACGGTTGATTATACTATTATCATAGGACCTAATTATAACTGAAACAAGTGGACGGAGCTGAAAGAGGGGGACGGAGCAAACTTTCAATTTTTCGAAAGTTCACTCCGTTCCCTGTTTTTTCTTGTCTTATGTTGAAAAATTGAAAGTTTGCTCCGTCCCCCTCTTTTGCTCTGTCCCCGTTTTCATATAAAATTAAACAGTTGCTTTTTTTATGCTTAGGTAGTATAATCTAAATCGTATCTTAATTTGAAAAGAAGGAAGGGAAAAAAATATGAGTGAGTATAATTTTTCTGAAATTGAAAAAAAATGGCAAGATATATGGGATAAAGAAAAAGCATTTAAAGCAGAAAATGATTTTTCAAAGCCTAAATTTTATGGCTTAATCGAATTTCCATATCCATCTGGCAATGGGCTACATGTAGGTCATCCAAAGAGTAATACTGCAATTGATATCATAAGCAGAAAAAGAAGAATGGAGGGCTACAATGTCTTATATCCTATGGGATGGGACGCCTTTGGACTCCCAACAGAAAATTATGCTATTCAAAATAAAATTCACCCAGAAATTGTTACTAAGAAGAATATAGATAGATTTAGAGAACAATTAAAAAAGATTGGATTTTCTTTTGACTGGGATAGAGAAGTAAATACTACAGATCCAAGTTATTATAAATGGACTCAATGGATTTTTATTCAATTATTTAAAAAAGGTTTAGCTTATAAAGCTGAAATACCAATAAACTTTTGTACAAGTTGTAAAGTAGGACTTGCTAATGAAGAAGTTGTAAACGGTGTTTGTGAAAGATGTGGTGGAGAGGTTATTCAAAAGGTTAAAAGTCAATGGATGCTTAAAATCACAGAATATGCAGAACGTCTTTATGATGACTTAGATAATACTGATTTTATTGAAAGAGTAAAAATTCAACAAAGAAATTGGATTGGTAAATCAAGAGGAGCAGAAGTTGATTTTAAATTAACTGGAACAGATGAAAAAATAACAGTATTTACAACTCGTCCAGATACGCTATTTGGAGCTACATACATGGTATTATCTCCAGAACATAAAATACTTGAAAAATTAAATATAGAAAATAGAGATGAAGTAATTGCTTATCAAAAGGAAGCGGCTAAGAAAAGTGAATTTGAAAGAACGGAAATGAATAAAGATAAAACAGGTGTTATGCTTAAAGGAGTAATGGCTATAAACCCTGTAAATGATAAAGAAATTCCTGTTTGGATATCTGACTATGTTTTAGCAACTTATGGAACAGGTGCAATTATGGCGGTTCCAGCACATGACGACAGAGACTGGGAGTTTGCTAAGAAGTTTAATATGCCTATTATTGAAGTTGTTAGTGGTGGAGAAAATGTTGAAGAAGCGGCTTTTACAGATGTTGAAGATGGAACTATGGTTAATTCTGGTTTCTTAGACGGAATGAGAGTTAAAGATGCAATAGAAGCAATTATAAAATTCTTAGAAGAAAAAGGAATTGGTCATGCTAAAACAAACTTTAAACTTCGTGATTGGGTATTCTCAAGACAAAGATATTGGGGAGAGCCTATACCAATGGTTCACTGTGAACATTGTGGATGGGTGCCATTACCAGAAGAAAGCTTGCCACTAGAACTTCCACATACAGATAAGTTTGAACCAGGCGAAAATGGAGAATCACCACTTGCAAAACTAGAAGATTGGATTCAAACAACTTGTCCAAAATGTGGTGGCCCAGCTAGAAGAGAAACAGATACAATGCCTCAATGGGCAGGTTCTTCATGGTACTTCTTAAGATATATTGATCCACATAATGATAAATGTATTGCTGATCCAGAACTTTTAAAATATTGGTTACCAGTAGATTGGTATAACGGTGGAATGGAGCATACAACACTTCACTTATTATATTCAAGATTTTGGCATAAATTTTTATATGATATTGGAGTTGTTCCTACTTCAGAACCATATCAAAAAAGAACATCACATGGTATGATTTTAGGTGCTAATGGTGAAAAAATGTCTAAGTCTAGAGGTAATGTTATCAACCCAGATGATATAGTTGCTGAATATGGTGCAGATACATTAAGAATGTATGAAATGTTTATGGGAGCATTTGACCAAGAAGCTCCATGGTCAACTGAAAGTATAAGAGGATGCTTTAAGTTCTTAGAAAAAGTTTATAGATTAACAGATATCTTAACTGATGAAGAGGGATATTCAAAGGAACTTGAAGTTTCAATGCATAAAGCAATTAAAAAAGTTTCAGATGACTATGAAAAAATGAAATTTAATACAGCTATTGCAACTTTGATGTCTTTAATAAATGATATTAACAAGATAGGAAAAATAACTAGAGGAGAATTAAAAACATTTGTTACTTTGTTAAATCCAGTTGCACCTCATATTACTGAAGAAATATGGGAGAAAGCAAATTTTGGCGGAAGATTATATCAAACAACTTGGCCAAAATATGATGAGGCTAAAACTATTGATAGTGAAATTGAAATTCCAATTCAAGTAAACGGAAAAGTTCGTGCTACAATAAAAGTTTCTAAAGATATTTCTGCAGAAGAATTGGAAGAGAAAGCTTTAGAGTTAGATGATGTTAAAAAGTTTACTGATGGTCATGAAATAGTTAAGAAAATATATGTACCAGGAAGAATATACACAATAGTAATTAAATAATGAAAGAAGGGGACGGAGCAAACTTTCAATTTTTTGAAAGTTTGCTCCGTCCCCCTCTTTCAACTCCGTCTCCTTCTTTCAATATAGGTTTACAATAGATATGTCACAGTAAAAAAATAAAGAAAGGAAATACCAAAAGTGATATAATTTTTTTAAC